>DASZBP010000309.1:0-11970 GCA_035943915.1 Gaiellaceae bacterium
GCCCTTCCCGGCCAGCCCGCCTTCCGCCTCAAGCAGGTGTGGGAGTGGGCGTCGCGCGGCGCGTCGTCGTACGACGAGATGACGAACGTCCCGGCGGGCGTTCGCGCGCAGCTCACGGAGCAGGTGCCGTTCTCGTCGCTCGAGGTCGTCCACCAGGCAAAGTCGGTCGACGGGACGGTCAAGGTGCTGTTCCGCACGCATGAGGGGCATCCGGTCGAAGCGGTGCTGATGCGGTATCGCGACGGACGCCGCTCGGTGTGCCTGTCCTCGCAGTCGGGCTGCCCGTTGACGTGCACGTTCTGCGCGACGGGCCAGATGCAATTCCGGCGCAACCTGACGCAGTGGGAGATCCTCGACCAGGCGCTGCAATTCCGGCGCATGGAGGCGATCAACCACGTCGTGTTCATGGGCATGGGCGAGCCGATGCTGAACTTCGACTCGGTGATCGCGGCCGCGCGCCGGCTGCCCGACGTCGGTGTCACGCCGAGGCGGACGACGATCTCGACGGTCGGCTGGATGCCGGGGCTCACGCGGTTCGTCGACGAGGTCGAGGAGCCGATCCGGCTCGCGCTGTCGCTGCACGCGGCGGCGGATGCGCTGCGAAGCGAGATCATGCCGGTGAACGACCGCTATCCCCTCGAGGAGGTCGTCGCCGAGTGTCGCCGCTACTTCGAGCTGCGCCGCCGCAAGGTCTTCGTCGAGTACGTGATGCTCGCCGGCGTCAACGACTCGCTCGAGCATGCGCGCGCACTCGCGGATGCGCTCGACCCGAAGGTCTTCAAGGTGAACTTGATCCCGTACAACCCGACGGGAATGTTCGACGGCTCGTCGCGCGACACGATCGCGACGTTCAAGCACGTGCTCGACGCCGCACGCCTGCCGTCGACCGTGCGCCTCACGCGCGGCCGCGACATCGCCGCCGCATGCGGGCAGCTCGCGGCCGAAGCCGCCTAGCTCACGCGGGGCGTCGCGCGACCGGCCAGGTGGAGGACGCGCGTGCCTCCCACCGTGACGAACCTCACGGGAAGCCAGGTGCCCGGGGCCGCCGGGTGCTGCGTGAGAAACACGTCGTCGTCTGCAGAGACGCGGTGCAGCGGCAGCTCGACCGGCTCCGGCGCCATCTCGGCCCCGAGCCCCGTCGTCGTCAGCACGGCGGCCACGCCCTCCCCGCGCGCCTCGACTCGAATCGAGGTCCCCTCGCGCTCGTACACACCCACGTAGCCGACGGGGTCGACGGGCAGCGGAACGGCAGGCGGCTCTGCGTCCGGTGGGAGGTCGAGGTCGGCTGCCTCCCGCAGCAGCGGGCCGGCAAGAATGCGGAACAGCCCGTAGACATCGCCGCCGTTCGTGAGCAGCGCGATCGCCACGCCTGCGTCGGGCACCACCCGCAGAAATGCCGCCTGGCCGATCGTGTTCCCGTCGTGCCCGACGACCTTGCGGCCGTCCCACTCGAAGAGCTCCCACCCGAGGCCCCAGTGCGACCCGGAAGCGCCGACGCCGCCGCTGGGCACCGCGACCAGTGGCTCCTGCATCGCCGCCACCGTCGCCGGCTCGAGCAGCTTCGCACCGTCGAGCGTCCCGCCTTCGAGGTGCAGCTGTGCGAAGCGCACGACTTCCGCCGCCGTGGAGCAGATCGCGCCGGGCGGGCCTGCAGTACGCGGAAGCCCCCACATCGGCGCCGTGACCGGCTTGTCCCCCGGCTGAATGTGGCCGATCGCCGCGCGGAAGCGCAGCACATCCTCCGGCAGCGTCGCCGTGTGTGTCAGCTGCAGCGGCGCGAACAGCCGGGTGCGCATCGCGTTGTCCCACACCTCACCGGTCGTGACCTCGATGACTCGGCCGAGCAGCGTGTATCCCGTGTTGCAGTACGACATCGTCGCGCCGAGGGGATGCAGCTGCCGTAGCGCTGCGCACGTCGCGACGTACTTCTCCAGCGCGTCGTCGCCTCGGCCCGTGTCGGCGAAGTTGTCGCCGTCGATCCCGCTCGAGTGCGTCAGCAGGTGGCGGATCGTGACCTCGCCCGCGACGCGTTCATCGAGCACCGCGAAGTCCGGCAGGTAGCGCTGGAGCGGCGCATCGAGATCGATCAGCCCTTCCTCGACGAGGCCCATCACGACCGTCGCCGTCCAGACCTTCGTGATCGAGCCGATCTGGAACAGCGAGTCGGCAGTCGCTTCCACGCCGGTGTCCAGGTTGAGCACGCCCGATGCCGCCGCGGCTACCACGCCGTCGTGCAGCACGGCGAGCGACGCGCCCGGGACGCCGTGCGCGACGAGCGCCTCGTCGAGACGTTCCTGAAGGGCGGTGCTAGCGGTCGCGCGCGGCATGAGCGTGCTCCTCCGGTCGTGGGTCGGCCGGCGCGCCGGCGAAATGACAGAACGCGTGATGCGCTCGGTGCTCCGCGCCCTCGCGCGGGTCGCGCTCGATACACACCTGGCGCTCGGGGCGCGCCCGCGGCCCGACGGGGCACCGCGGATGGAAGTGGCAGCCGGGCGGCGGGTCGTGCGGATCGGGTGGGTCGCCGAGCTCTACGTCGGACGGGATCGAGCCGCCGAGCGAGGGAACTGCATAGAGCAGCGCTCGCGTGTACGGGTGCTGCGGGCTCGCCACGAGCGCGTCGGTCGTCCCCACTTCGACGATGCGCCCGAGGTACATCACCGCGATCTCGTCGCTGACATAGCGCACGGTCGCAAGGTTGTGAGACACGAAGATCGTCGAGATGCCGAGCTCACGGCTCAGCTCGCGCATCAGGTTGAGGACCGCGCTCTGGACCGACACGTCGAGCGACGACGTGATCTCGTCGGCGATCAGCACCTCTGGCCGAGCCGCGAGAGCGCGGGCGATCGCGATGCGCTGCCGCTGTCCGCCGGAGAGCCGGCTCGGCAGACGCGACGCGATGTCGGGGTCCAGGTGCACGAGATCGAGGTAGCGCGCGATCTCAGCGGCGCGGCGGCCGCGACCGACTCCGCCGCGGGTCGAGAGCGCCTCTCCGATCGCCTCGCCGACGGTCATTCGCGGATTCAGCGACGCGAACGGGTCCTGGAAGATCATCTGGATCCGGCGCTGCGGGTCGACGACGCGACCGTCGCGGGCCTTGCGCAGCGGCTCGCCGTCCAGGCGCACCTCGCCTCCGGCGAGCGGAACGAGCCCGACCAGGGCGCGGGCAACCGTCGACTTGCCGGAGCCCGATTCGCCGACGATCCCGAGCGTAGATCCCGCGGCGAGCGTCACGTCGACCCCGTCGACGGCCGTGAGCTCGCGCCGGCCGCGACCGAACTTCACCGTGAGCCCTTGCGCGTCGACGCGGGTCACGTCACGACCTCGTCGAGGATGTCGGCGTCGGCCGGGAGTGGATGCCAGCACGCCGCCCGATGCATCGGCGAGCGCGGCTCGAGCGGCGGCATCTGGGAACGGCAGATCTCGGACGCGCGCGGGCAACGCGGCGCGAATGGGCAGCCCTGCACGTCGTCGTACGGCGTCGGCGCGCGGCCGGGGATGCTGGCGAGCGGACGCTCACGATCCGATTCCATGGTCGGCACGGACGCGACGAGCGCGGCGGTGTAGGGATGCGCTGGGCTTGCGACGAGCGTCTCGACGTCGAGCTCCTCCACAACGCGGCCCGCGTACATGACGACGACGCGCGCGCAGAGCTGCGACACGACCGCGACATCGTGAGAGATGAGGATGGCCGCCGCCGAGCGCGACACGCTCACGTCGCGCAGCAGGCGCAGGATCTGCTGCTGGACGGTGACGTCGAGCGCGGTGGTCGGCTCGTCGGCGACGATCAGCTTCGGCTCGGCCATCAGCCCCATGGCGATCACCGCGCGCTGGCGCATGCCGCCGGAGAACTCGTGCGGGTACTGGCGGGCGCGCGCGTCCGCATTGCCGATGCGCACCGCGTGCAGGCGCTCGACGGCGCGGGTCGCAGCGTCGCGCTTCGAGGCGCCGTGATGCACCTCCGACACCTCCCCCACCTGCCGCCCGACGCGTAGCGCCGGGTTCAGCGCCGACATCGGGTCCTGATAGACGACGGCGAGCGACCGGCCGAGCAGCCGCCGGCGCCGCGCCGGCAACAGGCTGCGCGCATCCTCGCCGAACAGGCAAAGACGCGTCGCGGAGACGTGCGCCGCAGCGGGTAGAAGATCCGAGATCGCCATCGCTGTGAGCGTCTTGCCCGAGCCGGACTCTCCGACGATGCCGACGATCTCGCCCGGCGCGACGCGCAGGCTGACGTCCCGCACCGGGACGGCTCCGCCGGGGAACGACACCGTGAGACCTTCGACGGCGAGCACGTCCCCGCCCTCACATGCGGCCGCCGGCGCCACGAGCGGCAGCTCTGCCACCTCACGCCGCAGCCAGCGCCGGGCGCCCCCCGCGCCTGCGGCCTTCGCGAGGACCTCGCCGAAGAGCGCGAAGGTCAGAGCGCCAACGGTGATGGCCACCGCGGGTCCGAGCGCCACCTCCGGGTTCACGTAGATCCGGTTCAGGCCCTCGCTGAGCATCCGGCCCCAGTCGTACTGCGGCGGCTGCACACCGAGGCCGAGAAAGCTCAGCCCTGCGAGCGAGAGCAGAGCGTCGCCGATCGCGATCGTGCTCGTGATCAGGAGCGGCTCCGCGATGTTCGGCAGCACGTGACGGGTGAGCAGCCGGATCCGCCGCACGCCGAGCATGCGGGCTGCGGCGAGGTACTCCGCGTCCGCGACCGACGACGACAGCGTCTGGCTGAGGCGCGCGAAGTACGGCGCAATCGCGACGGCGATTCCGACGACCGCGCCGTGCGCTCCGACCCCGATGACCGACGCCACGAAGATTGCGACGAGCAGGGCGGGAAACGCGACGGCAAGGTTGATGAACCCGGTCACGAGACGCCCGATGCGGCCGCCGAAGAGTGACGGCACGGCGCCGAGCGGGATCCCGATCGCGGCCCCGAGCGCCGCGGCGAGCACTGCGAGAACGACGGAGAGCCGCGTCCCAACCAGGACGCGATAGAGGATGTCGCGCCCGAGCGCATCGGTGCCGAGCCAGTGCGCCGAGCTCGAGCCCTGAGACGCGTGGAGGATGTCGAGCCGCGATGCGTCGCCTGACCAGATGAGCGGCCCCGCGATCGCGAGCACGATCACGGCGACGATGCCGGCGGAGGCGACGATGCCGACAGGCGATCGCAGCGCCTGCATGATCCGGGTCGTCCCCATCCTCACGCGTCCAGGATCGTCGAGCGAGGATCGATCGCGCCCAGGGCGACGTCGACCGCGAAGTTGGCGAGCAACACCACCGCACCGAAGATGACGGCGATCGCCTGCACGGTCGAGAAGTCCTTCTGCGCGACCGCCGCGACGAGCGACGTCCCGAGCCCAGGCCACGCGAAGATGTTCTCGACGAGCACCGTGCCGGCGACGAGCCCCCCGACCAGGAGCCCGGCAATGGTCAATGTCGGCGTCAGCGTGTTCGGCAACGCATGGCGCACATAGATGATGCGCGCCGGCAGGCGCTTGCCGCGCGCGGTCCGGATGTAGTCCTGCTCCAGCACGCGCAGGCCCTCAACTCGGACGATCCGAGACAGCGCCGCGATCGGTCCGACCGCGAGCGAGGCGATCGGCAGCACGTACGAAGAGACACCGCCCTGCCCGGCAACCGGGAACCAGGGGATCTTCACCGCGAAGGCGTAGACGAGAGCGACTGCGGTGAGAAACGACGGCACCGCGGCGATAACGCCGGCGGTCGCAGTGAACCCGAGCTCGAGCGGTCGCCGCTTGCTGTCCCGCGTGAGCGCTGCCATCAGGAGGCCGAGCGGGACGGCGATGCCGATCGTCACCAGAAACGCGATGCCCGCGAGCCGGAACGTCGACGGGCCGCGCTCCTGGATCACGTTCGAGACACGCTCACCGCTGACGAGGGAGGTGCCGAAGTTGCCGTGCAGGATGTGCCGGATGTAGTCGACGTACTGGGTGACCAGCGGCTTGTCGAGCCCGAGCGCAGCTCTGCGCGCGTCGACCAGGCTCTTCGGTGCGGTCGTCCCGAGCGCCGCGCGGACGGGGTCACCGGGAACGAGGTGGATCATGAAGAACGTCGCAGTCAGCAGCAGGACGAGCGAGACCAGAAGCCGCGACGTGCGCCGGAACAGGTAGGCCGTCCTCGTGTGGACGGCCCACCAGTTCCGTTGACGGCCGAGCGAGAGCGGAGCGGCCGTCACCTCACTTCGTCAGGCGCAGGCTGGTCGGGATCGGGCCTTCGACGCCGAGCTTGAACGTCGTCTTCCGGCCGTACGTGCCGGCCGTGCTGACCTCGAGCGGTGCCACATCGCCGGCCTGGAAGAGCGCCTTCTCGGCGTTGAGCCAGAACGTGCAGCCCGCCTTGCCGACGCGCCGCACGGCCCGCGTCACCGACGCCTTGTAGGTCGCGTTCTGGATGTTCGCGAAGTTGACGCCGTTGGGCGGTGCCGGCCCGGACAGGAACGCCTCGATCTGCGCCGGGTTGGCAACGCCGATACCGATGATCACGGCGTCCCAGTCGCCCGTGCCGAAGAGCGTCGCCTGCAGGTTTGCAACACCCTGCGGATCGAGCGTGACGCCGACGCCTGCCGCCGAGAGCTGCTGCTGCGCCAGCTCGGCCGCCGGCGGGTAGGACGGGCCCTGGTCGGTTGCATAGAGCAGCTTCAGCTTGACGCCCTTGAGCGCAGACGCAGCTGCCGACGGGTTGTACGCCGGGAGGTTGCCGGCGATGGAGTTACCCGCGCACGGGGTGAAGTTCTGCAGCGAGAGCTGCGACATCTTGAGACCGAAGCCGCTCGTCACGACCTTGCCGAGCTGGTCGAGATTCAGCGCCTGCACGAGCGCCTTGCGGACGGCCGGGTTGGCTCCCGGATGACCGGGGCTCTCGTTGAACAGGATCTCGTTCGGTTGTGCCGGCGACACGGTGCTGAACAGGCGCGCCTTGCCCAACCGCGTCCGATCGGGGCCGCCGATCGACGCGACGTTGAGCCCACCGGACAGAAGCAGGTTCGCCGCGGTCGTCTCGTTCTGCACGACCTTGAGGGTCACCTTCGCCGGCAGGCCCTTCACCGCAGTGGTCGCGCCGCCCGGCCCCCACGAGTAGCCCTTCCGTGCGGCGAACGTGTAGTGGTCGCCCGCGACGGAGCCGGTCAAGCGGTACGCGCCGCTGCCGTCCGTGCCGTGGTCGAGCAGGCTGCGGTTTGCGAGGCCCTTGGAGCACACGAGCTGCACGAGCGCGAGGCCCTGGATCATGAACGGATTCGGCGTCGATGTAGCGACGACGACAGTGCGCGTCGCGTTGCTCGCAGTCACCGTCGCGCCGACCGGCATGAACAGCCCGAGCAGCGGAGACTTGTTCGCCGGGTTTCCGACGAAGTCAAGGTTCTGCTTGACGACCGAAGCCGTCAGCTTCGTGCCGTCGGAGCACGTGACGTCACGACGAAGGGTGAACTCGACTTTCTTCGGCGAGACGACCTTCCACGCCTGGGCGACGCCCGACGCGATCTTGCCCGGGCCGACGAGGCTGACGAGCGTGTCGTACGCGTACGTGTCGACGTACCGCGTCGTCTGCAGCACGGTCATCTGCGGGTCGAGATTCCCGGGGTCGCCGGGGATCGCCAGCGTCGCGGAACCGGACGGCGCTGCGGCCCGGTGTGCTGTCGCCGAGGTGGTGACCGACAGCAGGAGCGCTACCGCCGCGACCACCAGAATCAAACGCTTGGGCATGCCCACCCTCCTGTCGGGTCCAAAGTCATTTCAAAAGTGTTGACGCCTTTCGCACCGGAAAGTTTCCCGCCGCGCCCGCCCCGCCACATCGTGGCCCTGGACAAGAACCCACCGGTGCTTTGGTCGAGGCGGACGAGCGAGCCGTGTTTCATCCGACCCTCGGCGTCGCACGGGCACCGAAATGCATGTACGGCTCGCCGGTCGAGAGCTCGTAGAACGTGATGGGCACCCAGGTCTGCGTGCCGGGCTGGCGCACGGCGAACAGGTTGTCGGCGATCGCCGTCATCGGGTACTCGGTCACCGGCTCGGGCACGAGCGCACGGAGCGGGCCGGTGATCTCGGTGCGCAGGATCGGAGCACCGTCGCGCTCGAACACGTCAAGAGACACGCCGGCGCGCTCGTACCGGCCCACGTGGGGAGCGATGTCGACGTCAGGCGATTCGGCGGGCGGCTGCAGCGGCTGCTGCATCTCGATCCCCGCGAGCTCCGTGAAGACCTCGCGGTAGAGATCCTCGTAGAGATCGCGCGTGTTGCCGCCGTTCGTGAGCAGCGTGACGGCGAGGCCTTGCTCGGGAAGCACGCGCAGGAACGCCGCCTGCCCGATCGTGTTGCCGTCGTGCCCGACGAGCCGGTGCCCGTTCCAGTCGAAGCGGATCCAGCCGATGCCCCACGAGTCGCCGAGGATGTACCTGTCGGGCACGTCGGCCTGCCACTCCTGCATCGCCGCGGCGCTCTCCTCGCTCAACACGCGGGTGCCGTCCGGGGCGACCCCGCCGTGCAGGTGCATCCGCGCGAAGCCGAGGACGTCGCGGACGGTCTGGCTGATCAGCCCCGCAGGGCCGGCGGAGCGAGGCAGCCCCCAGGCCGGCGCGCGCTTCTGCGGCTCCCCCGGCTCGCCGACGTGGCCGACGGCGGCGCGGTGCAGCAGCGCCTCCTCGGGCAGCGTCCCCGTGTGCGTGAGGCCGAGCGGCGCGACGAGGCGCTGCTGGATCGCCGCGTCCCAGGTGCCACCGGTCAGCTTCTCGATCACGCGGCCGGCGAGCGAGAAGCCGGAGTTGCAGTACGACCACGTCGCGCCGAGCGGATGGCTCTGGGCGGCGTCCGTCAACTGCGCAGCGTACTTCTCGAGGCAGTCGTCGCCGCGGCCCGTGTCGGTGAAGACGTCGCCGTCGATCCCGCTCGTGTGCGAAAGGAGGTGTCGCATCGTCACCGTCTTGGCGACCTCGGGGTCGTGCAGCTCGAGCTCCGGCATCACGTCGATGACCGGCTTGTCGAGGTCGAGCGCGCCTTCGTCGACGAGCTGCATCACCAGCGTGGCCGTCCAGACCTTCGTCATCGAGCCGATCTGGAACACCGAGTCGGGCGTCGCCTCGACGCCGGTCTCGATATTGAGCACGCCGGTCGCGAGCTCGACGAGGTCGTCCTCGCCGCCCGGCTGTGTGCGGAGGATCCCCAGCGCCGCGCCGGGGACGTTGTGCCGCTTCGCCAGCTCGTCGAGCCGGCGCTGCCAGTGTGCTGCGTCGATCGATGCGTATCCGTCTCCGGCGTGTTGCTCCACCCAGTCCACCACCCTTCGGTTGAAGTCCTTGCGTTGCGACGGCTTGCCGTCGATGACGAACAGGTGCGACGCGTCGGGGTAAAGCACGAGCCGCGATGGGATGCCGCGCTCGCGCAGCGCCGCATGCCACTGCTGTGCCTGGCCGACCGGGCACCGCACGTCCGCAGCGCCGTGGTAGACCAGCGTCGGCGTGCGGACGTCGTCAACCCGCGCGAGCGGCGACATGCGCTCGTACCGCTCGCGGTCGTCCCAGTACGTGCGTCCGAGCTCGTGCTCGGCGAGAAAATGACCGGAGTCGGACGTGCCCGCCATGCTCACGAGGTCGCTGACGACGCCGCCGGCCACCGCCGCTGCGAACCGGTCGTCGCGGCTCGTCAGGTAGCACGTCATGTAGCCGCCGTAGCTGTACCCGGTGACCGCGAGCCGTCCCGGGTCGGCGATCCCCTCGGCGACGAGCGCGTCGACCGGCTCGAGGAAGTCGCGCGCGTCCGCCTCGCCCCACGCACCGATCGCGCCGTTGTAGAAATCGGTCCCGTAGCCGTCGCTGCCGCGCGGGTTGAGGAGCAGGATCGTCCAGCCGCGCGCCGCGAGCTCCTGGTGGTAGAGGTGCCAGCCGTCGGCCAGCCCGTTCCACGAGTTGTGCGGGCCGCCGTGAATGTCGACGAGCAGGGAGCCGGGCCTCGGTGCATCCGGGTCGCGGACGATCCAGCCGTGGACGACGGTGCCGTCGGAGATCGGGAACCGGCGCTCCACGCGCGGGAAGAGATCCACGTCGGCGAGGAACGCGCCATGTGCGGTGCGCACCCTCAGCTCGCCGCTCGTGAGATCGACGAACGCCACCTCGCCCAAGGACTCCGCCGTCGCGTGGACGATCGCAGCCGTCATGCCGGCGACCGATAGCCCATCGACGCCGTGCGCGAGGAACTTCGGCTCACCGGCTGCATAGAGATCGGTCACGCCGTGGTCGCGGATGCAGAAGACGATCGTGCCGTCAGCGGCGAACTGCGGCTGCCCGCCCGGGTAGCCGGGGCCGCCTGTCATCACATTGCGGTCGAGCGACGCGGCGAGATCGACGGGATCGCCGCCGTCCAGCGGCACGCGGAGCAGGCGCGTGTGGCCGACGGGGTCGCCCAGGTATCCGGCGACGAGGAGCCACGTGCCCTCGGGGCTCCAGCTGACCGTTCCGCCCACGCCGTCGAACAGCGCCACCGCGCGCGGCTCGCCACCGTCCGCCTCGATCACGTGCACGGGCGCGCGATAGCGCAGGTCCGCGTCGTCAGCGGTTGCCGCGGAGAACGCGACCTTCGACCCGTCGGGCGACCACGCCGGGTCTCCCGCGTGCCAGTCGCCGTACGTGAGCTGACGGCACTCCTTCGTCTCGAGATCGAGGACGTGCAGGTGCTTGCGGATGTCGCGGAGATAGCCGCTGCCATCTGCCTGGTAGTCGACCCGGTCGGTGACGATCGGCCCGTCGGCAGCACCGCGGTCGGTCGCAGCGCCGAACGCGATGCGCGAGCCGTCCGGGCTCCACACCGGAGGGCCGGCACCGAGCGGCAGCGTCGTCAGCTGCTCGGGCTCGCCGCCCGCGGCGGGAAGCAACCAAAGCTGTGGCGGACCGTCGTCCGCACGGAGCAACGCGATCGACTTCCCGTCCGGCGACCACGCCGGTGCGACGTCCGCGGCGCCGCGCGTGAGTCGCCGCGGCTCGCCGTCAGAATCGACGCACCACAACGAGCGCGACGTGCAGTCCTCCTCGCCGTCGCTCGTTCGCAGCACGTAGACGCACGTCGCACCGTCCGGCGAGAGGGCCGGCTGCTCCGGCGCGGCAACCGCAGTGAGATCGTCGATACGGAGTCGGCGTGTCAAGGCTGTCAGCGTCCTGGTTCCGAGGCCGCCGTGCTTCGTGTGCCCGACCAAATCCCGTCCGCCGCAGTCGGCCCGGCCAACAAGTCCGCAACAAGCGCCGCGACGAGCTGTGAGCGCGCCGCCATCGCGTCGACCTCGACGTACTCGCCTTCGGCGTGCGCGAGGCCACCGACTGCCCCGAGTCCGTCCAGCACCTTCACTCCAAGGCCCGCGAGCAGGTTGCCGTCGGAGCCGCCGCCGACCGAGGCCTCCGCCAGCGGCTGCATGCCAAGGGTCTCCGCGACGCTCTGCGCACGCTCGAACAGCTCCGCGGACGCACGATGCTCGAGCGGCGGCACGCCGATCTCGCGCACCACGTCCACCGTCGTGCCCGGCGTCTGCGCGGGCAGCGCGGAGAATGCGGCGTCGACGCGATCGGCCTCCGCGTTCGTCCGTGTGCGGACGTCGACATGGACGACCGCGTGGGCAGGCACCGTGTTCACCGCGCTGCCGGCGTCGACGAGGCTCGGCGTGACGGTCGTGCCCTCGTTCGGCCTGGCGAGGGACGCAATCGCAAGCACCTGATGCGCGAGCTCGACGACCGCGTTCGCGCCGCGCTCGGGCTCGAGCCCCGCATGCGCCGCCGTTCCGGCGACATCGACGCGATACACCGCCACGCCCTTGCGCTCGGTCTTGAGGGCGCCGCCGGCACTCGGCTCGAGCACGAGCGCCGACTCGATTCCCACCGCGGTCTCTTCGATCACCGGCCGTGCGGTCGGCGAGCCGAGCTCCTCGTCCGTGGTGAGCAGGACCGCGACGCCGTCGCGCGACGTGAGCTGCGCGAGCGCGAAG
>DASZBP010000310.1:0-9027 GCA_035943915.1 Gaiellaceae bacterium
GGGAGCTACCTCGAGCGCCAGGTCAAGCGCTTCGCGCAGCTGTGGGAGCTGAACAAGACGCGCGAGCTGCCGCAGGTCGACGCTGTCGGGCGCTGGCTCGCCGCGCACCTTCCCGAGCCGCTCGCGCCGACGGTCGTCCACGGCGACTATCGCCTCGGGAACATGATGGTCGACCGCCAACGGCCGACGCGGATCGTTGCCGTGCTCGACTGGGAGATGGGTGCGATCGGCGACCCGCGCGCGGATGTCGGCTACCTGCTCGCCACGTACAGCGAGCCGAACGGCGCGCACAGCCCTCTCGGCTCGTCGCCCGTCACCGCGGAGCCGGGCTTCCCGTCACGCGCGGAACTCGTCGCGCGCTACGGCGACGTCGGGCCGCTTTCGTGGTTCGAGGCGCTCGCACTGTGGAAGGCGGCGATCTTTTGCGAGGCGATCTACGGTCGCTTCACCCGCGGTGAGCTCGGTGCGGAGGACACGCGTGCGGCGATCTTCGAACACGCCGTCCCGCTGCTTGCCGACACCGCGCTACAGCGCCTCGGCGACGGCGCGTAGCGTCGCCTCGTCGCGCGTCGACACGAGCAGCGACGTCACGCCCGACTCGCGCCACGCGGCAAGGCGGTCGGCGATGCGCTCCTTCGGGCCGACGAGCGCGACCTCGTCGACGAACGAGTCGGGGATCTTGCCGACGGCCTCGCGCTGGTTGCCGCCGAGGAACAGCTCCTGCACCTCGCGCGCCTCGTCCTCGTAGCCGTACCGCGCGAAGAGGTCGTTGTAGAAGTTCTTGCCGCGCGCGCCCATGCCGCCGATGTAGAAGGCGTAGTACTCCTTGAGCGCGTTGCGGCCGGCCTCGACGTCGTCGATCAGCAGCGCCGGCACCGACGGAGCGATGTCGAAGCCGTCGCGCACCTTGCCGAGCGGGAAGACGTTCTTCGCCTGCTCCGGCGACCAGAAGATCGGCAGCCAGCCGTCGGCGATCTCGAGCGTCTGCTCGACCGCCTTCGGCGCGATCGCGGCGAGGTAGATCGGGATGTCGGCGCGCTGGGGCCGGAGCATCAGCTTCAGCGGCTTGCCGAGGCCGGTGCCGCCCTGCACGGGAATGTCGTAGTGGCGGCCGTGGTGCTCGAGACGCTCACGGCGAAGCGCTGCGCGCACGATCGACACGTACTCCCGCGTCTTCTCGAGCGGGCGCCCCCACTCCTGGCCGTGCCAGCCCTCGACGACCTGCGGGCCGGAGGTGCCGAGGCCAAGCAGCACGCGCCCGCCGGAGAGCAGGTCGAGCGTCGCGGCGGTCATCGCCGTGTTCGCGGGCGAGCGCCCGGGGATCTGCATGATCGCGGTGCCCAGCTTGATCGTCGTCGTCTGGGCGCCGAGCCAGGCGAGCGGCGTGACTGCATCCGTCCCCCATGCCTCCGCGGCCCACGCCGAGTCGTAGCCGATGCTCTCCGCAACGCGTGCGAGCTCGAGCAGCTCGAGCGGGTTCGTCCCCGGCTGCGCATATCCCATGTAGAAGCCGAGGCGCATTTGCTGCGATGCTAACGCGATGAGCCGCCTCGAACAGGTTCGCAACTTCATGCGCGACCGCGTGCTGCCGAACGAGGCGATCCTCGACCGTGAGGACGACGAGGCCGCAGCGCTGATCAAGGCCCTGCAGGACGAGGTGCGCGCGATCGGCCTGTGGGCGCCGCACGTGCCGCCCGAGGCGGGCGGCACCGGCGAGGGCTTCCTCGAGTACGCGAACTTCAACGAGCACATCGGCCGCTCGATGTGGGGGCAGCTCGTGTTCGGCTGCCAGGCGCCCGACGCAGGCAACGCAGAGATCCTCCACATGTTCGGCACCGACGAGCAGAAGGAGCGGTGGCTCGCCCCGCTGGTCGCCGGCGAGATCCGATCGTTCTTCTCGATGACCGAGCCCGAGGTGCCAGGCTCCGACCCGACGACGCTGCGGACGCGCGCCGTGCAAGACGGCGACGACTGGGTGATCGACGGTCACAAGTGGTTCTCGTCGGGTGCGCAGGGCGCCGCTTTCGGGATCGTCATGGCGGTCACCGACCCGGACGCCGACCCGCACGCACGCGCGACACAGATCATCGTCCCCGCGGACACACCGGGCGTCGAGGTCGTGCGGCCGGTGCCGGTGCTCGGGCATGCGGGCCACGGCTGGTCGACGCACTGCGAGGTGCTGTACACGAACGTGCGCGTGCCGATGACGAACACGCTCGGCGGCGTCGGCGCAGGGTTCCTGATCGCGCAGAAGCGGCTCGGGCCTGGGCGCATCCATCACGTGATGCGCTGGCTCGGGCAGATGCAGCGCGCATTCGAGCTGATGTGCCGTTACGCGAACGAGCGCGAGACGTCGACCGGGCCGCTCGCGTCGAAGCAGACGGTGCAGAACTGGGTCGCCGACAGCTACGTCGAGATCCAGGCATGCCGGTTGCTCACGCTCGACGCCGCGCACAAGATCGACCGCGGCGAGGACGCGCGTGTCGAGATCTCGGCGATCAAGTTCTACGCGGCGCGTGTTCTCAACGAGGTCATCGACCGGGCCGTTCAGGTGCACGGAGCACGCGGCCTGACCGACGAGACCCCGCTCGGGCACATGTTCCTGCAGGCGCGGAGCGGCCGGATCTACGACGGCCCGGACGAGGTGCACCGCATGGTTGTCGCGCGCCGGATCCTCAAAGCGTTTCGTTCCGGCGAAGAGTGGCAGTTCAGTTAGTTCAATGAACTCGCTGCAGGGGAAGCTGCTCGTTTCGTCCCCGGCGCTCATCGATCCGAACTTCCGGAAGACGGTGGTGCTGATCACGCACCACGACGAAGAAGGCGCCATGGGCCTCGTGCTCAGCCGCCCGTCCGAGGTGGCCGCGGTCGACGCCGTGCCTGCGCTGCGCGGCGTCCCCGGAGCGGCGGATCCGGTCTTCGTCGGCGGCCCGGTGCATCCGGACGCGTTCATGGCGCTCGCGGAGTTCGTGGACATCAGCGAGTCCGCGGCGCCGATCTTCGGCGACATCGGCTTCATGCCGGCAGGGACCGACCCGGCGGAGCTCGACGTCCGGCACGTGCGCCTGTTCGCAGGCTACGCCGGCTGGGCCCCGGGTCAGCTGGAGGCGGAGCTCGACGAGCCGTCGTGGATCGTCGTCGCGGCGGAGGCAGGCGACCCGTTCGCGGACGATCCGGACGCGCTGTGGCGCGACGTGATCCACCGCAAGGGCGGCCCGTTCTCGCTGATGGAGAACATGCCGTTCGATCCCGGCCTGAACTAGCGGCCGACGGGTCTCAGCTGGGCGTGGCCGAGCCGGACACGACGGGGCGCACGATGCGCGGCATGAAGCGCCACTGCTGCGGCTCCACGTCGGCGGTGAAGTCGGCGGCGGCGAGGGACGCGCCGAGATCGCGATTGCAGTGGCAGCCGCACGCGAACGCGTGCCACGGGCCGTGCAGGCGATCCTGCCACCGCTCGAGCGACGTGCCGGACGCGGCACGGACGTGCTCGATGAGCACGAGCTCACCGCCCGGCTCGAGGACGCGGCGCACCTCGGCGAGGGTGGCGGGAACATCCGGCACGGTGCACAGCACGAGCGTCGAGACGACGAAGTCGAATGACGCGTCCGCGAACGGCAGCGCCTCCGCCCCCGCCTCGACGACCTCCACTCCGCGCCGTCGCAAGCGCGCGGCCATATGCGGGTCGGGCTCCGTGTAGACGACGTGGACGTCCGGCGGATAGTGCGGGACGTTCAGCCCGGTGCCGGCGCCGATCTCGAGGATGCGGCCGTGCAGCGTCCCCAGCAGCCGCGCGCGCTCGCGCGCCAGCCCGCGCCGCTCCGCTGCCGCGAGGAACGGGTCGTAGGCAAGCGCGAAGACGCGCGACCACATCAGGCCGGCGGCGCCCCCACGCTCTCGCCGTCCACGCGCGGGCCGGGCACGTTCGGGAACCGGAACGGCGCGGCGTCGCGACCGGGCTGCACGAACCAGCACTCGCCGGTGCGGCCGCTCGTCGCTGCGCTCCACACGGCATCCGCAACCTGCGCCGGCTCCACGAGCGGAAAGTCGCCGAGCTGCTCGCGGACGGCGTCGACCATCGGCGTGTCGGCGATGCCCGGGCACACCGCGTTGATCAGTATCGGCTCGAGGTGCGGCGCGATGCTGCGCACGTACCCGACGACCGCATGCTTCGTCAGCGCGTACACCGGGTCCGACGGCATCGCCGTCAGCCCTGCAAGCGACGCCGTCGCGACGATCGAGCCGCCGTCCATGACGCGCGCGAGATGCTGCACGCCGAAGACGACGCCGTCGACGTTGACCGCGACTGCGCGCCGGTAGTCGACACCCAGCACGCCCGCGTTGAGACACGCGATGTCGACGGGCTCCACCGAGGACCACGCCTCGGGATCGCTCACATCGAAGCCATTGACGAGATCGAGCGACACCACGTCATACCCTTCCGCCTCGAGCCGAGCGCGGATTGCACGTCCGAGCCCGCCATCTCCACCTGTGATCAAGGCCTTCACGGCTCGAGCACCACCTTGCCCGTGTGCTGCCGCGCCTCGATCGACGCGAGCGCAGCCTCTGCATCGGCCAGCGGGTAGACCGCACCGACGACCGGCGAGATCGACCCTTCGGCCAGCAGCACGAGCAGCTCCTCCGCGAACTCGCGCACGAGCGCCGGGTCGAGCTTCATCAGCCGCCCGAGGTAGACGCCCTGCACCGACGCGTTGCGGCCGACGAGCCACTGCACGCTCGGGTCCTGCCACAGGCCGCCCGCAAACCCGATCGCCGCGATCGATCCGAGCGGGTTCAGCAGCGGCAGCGAGCGCGTGAACACATCGCCGCCGACCGGGTCGATGACGAGGTCGACGCGCAGATCGTCGATCTCGTCGTACGCGCGCACCTCGTCGGCGCCAACTGACAAAGCGAGCTCGCGCTTCTCCGGCGTGCTCGCGGTCGCGTACACCGTCGCGCCTTCGAGCTTGCCGAGCTGGATCGCCGCGGTGCCGACGCCGCCCGAGCCGGCGTGCACGAGCACCGAGTCGGTATAGACGCGCTGCGAGTACGGGATGTGGGCGGTGAGGTACGTCGTGAGGAACGCGGCGCCCTGCGCGTACGACACGTTCGGCGGCAGGTCGAACACCCACTCCGGGTCGGGCGCGACACGTTCTGCGAAGCCGCCCGCGCCACGCGTGAACGCAACCACGCGCCGGCCGTCGCGATCGCCGGCGATCTCCGAGCCGAGCACGTACGGCAGCTCCGGCATCTGCGGGTAGAGCCCGCGCCGGATCAGCACGTCCGCGAAGTTGACGCCGGCAGCGCGCACCTCGATCGCCCCTTCGGGGTCGGGCCGCTCCTCGATGACGATCGCGCCGCCCTCTAACAGGACGGCGGCATTCATCTCCCGGTCCAGTTCGCCGCGCGCTTCTCGAGGAACGCAGCGACGCCCTCCTGCCCGTCCTCCGAGTTGAGGCACGTCACGAACGCCTCGATCTCACGCTCGTCGTTGCGCGCGTCGCGCGTCTCGCGCAGGAGCTGCTTGATCTGGCGAATCGCGTGCGGCGACTGCTTGTCGAGCGGCTCGACGTACTTCGCGATTCCTTCCTCGAGATCGTCGACGACGAACTCGACGAGTCCCCACTGCGCCGCCTGCTCGGCCGGGATGCGCTCGCCCGACATCGTGAGCCATGCCGCACGCCCGGCGCCCATCAGCCGCGGCGCGCGCTGCGTGCCGCCGCCGCCGGGGAGCAGGCCGAGGTTCACCTCGGGGAAGCCGAGCTGCGCGTCGCGCGTCGCGATGCGGAAGTCGCACGCGAGCGCGATCTCGAGCCCGCCGCCGAGGCAGTAGCCGTGGATCGCCGCGACGACCGGAACCGGCGCAGCCTCGAGCATGTCGGCGACCGGCTGGATGCCGCCCGGGCGCTCGCTCTCGGCGGAGGCGCCGACGAACCCGGTGATGTCCGCGCCCGCGGAGAACGCGCGCTCCCCGCGTCCACGCAGCACGACTGCGTGGACGTCCGGAGACAGGTTCTCGAACGCGTCCCACAGCGTGTTCGTGATCACGCTGTTGACCGCGTTGACCGGCGGGTTGTCGAGCCAGACGGTCTCGATCACGCGAACATCTCTCGCAGATCGGTCTTCTTGAACTTGCCGACGCTCGTCTTCGGGATCTCGGCAATGAACTCGTAGCGATCGGGCAGCCACCACTTGGCGAACTGCGGCGCGAGAAAGTCGCGCAGCTCGTCGCCCGTTGCCGTCGTCCCTTTGCGCAGCACGACCGCGGCGAGCGGACGCTCGTCCCACTTCGCGTCGGGGATCGCGATGACCGCGGCCTCTGCGATCGCCGGATGCGCCATGAGCGCGTTCTCCAGCTCGACCGACGAGATCCATTCCCCGCCGGACTTGATGACGTCCTTGGAGCGGTCCTTGATCTGGATGTAGCCGCGCGGATGGATCGACACGACGTCGCCGGTCTTGAACCAGCCGTCGCTCGTCCAGCGCTCCGCCTGTTCAGGCGTGTCGTAGTACGCAGCTGCGACCCACGGCCCGCGCACCTCGAGCTCGCCCATCGACTCGCCATCCCACGGGAGGATGTTCCCCGCCTCGTCGCGGTTGCGAAGCTCGACGAGCGGCAGCGGCAGGCCCTGCATCGCGACGTAGTCGAACTGCTCGTCGAGCGGCAGATCCCCGATGTCGCCGGGCAGGGCCGATGTCGACGCGACCGGCGAGGTCTCGGTCATGCCCCAGCCGTGGATGATGTCGATGCCGTGGCGCTCCTTGAAGCCCGCGATCAGCGCGCGCGGCGCAGCAGAGCCGCCGACGAGCATCCCGCGCATCGCCGAGAGATCCCACTTGCTCGGATTGGCGTCGAGCAGCGCGAGGATGCCGAGCCAGATCGTCGGCACGCCGGCCGAGATCGTGACGCGCTCTTCCGCGAAGTCCTCGAGCAGCGACTCCGGATCGAGATGCGGCCCCGGGTACACGAGCTTCGAGCCGAGCATCGTCCCGAGATACGGGTAGCCCCACGCGTTCGCGTGGAACATCGGCACGACCGGCAGGATCGCGTCGCGCTCCGACAGCGCGAGGCCCATCGGGTTCGCCGCAGCGACGCCGAGCATGTGCAGCATCGTCGAGCGGTGCGAGTAGAGCACGCCCTTCGGCAGTCCCGTCGTACCGCTCGTGTAACACATGGCCGCCGCCTCGTTCTCGTCGAGCTCCGGGTCGCGCCACGCATCGGGATCCGCGCCTGCGAGCAGCTCCTCGTACGAGTCCTCGACGACGAACACGTGCTCGATGTTCGTGCGGTCCTTGAACAGCTCGAGCAACGGCAGCAGCGACCGGTCGACGATGACCGCGCGATCGTTCGCATGCGTCGCGATGAACGCGAGGTCGTTCGGATGGAGGCGCAGGTTGAGCGTGTGCAGAACGAAGCCGCCGCACGGAATGCCGAGGTACGCCTCGTGATGCTGGTAGTGGTTCCAGCACAGCGTCGCGACGCGATCGCCGCGCTCGAGCCCGAGATCGTTCAGCGCGACCGCGAGCGCGCGTGCGCGGCGGCACGAGTCCGCATACGTGTAGCGATGGAAGGTCTTGTCGGGGAGCCGCGTGACGATCTCCTTGCGCCCGTGGTACGCCTCCGCGCGCTGCAGCAGATGCGACAGCGTCAGCTGGAAATCCATCATCAGCCCGTTCACGAGCTGAGCCCCTGTCGCTTCGCGAGGTCCTCATCGCTGACGAGATGGCCGTCGCGCTCGACGTACCCGTCCTTGCCGCCGACGACGAACAGCACGAGATCCTCGTCTCCGGCGTTCGTGATCGACCGGTGCGTCGTCGACTCGACGTGCACCAGCCCACCCTCGCCGACCTCGTGCTTCTCGCCCGCGATGTCGAACACCGCCTTGCCCTTGTGCACGAAGTACAGCTCGTCCTGCGTGTCGTGGTAGTGGTTCGGCCCCTCGTAGTGGGGCGGGAACACGAGTGCGTTGACGCCGAATGCGGTCACGCCGAGCGGACCGCGAACCTTGCGAAAGCCGTAGCCCTCGCCCAGCTCATCGAGAGAACCAACCTGATAGCCCATGGGCGTGATGTTACGACCCGAAGAGCAGTTTCGTCAGCAGCTTGTCGCGCCAGCGATCCGGGAGCTTCTGCAGGCGCGCGCGGCGCTTCGCGTCCGGGCCGACGAGGTAGCGGGGCTTCGGCGGCGTCGCCGTGAGTGCATGCTCGACGGCCTTCGCGACCTCTCCGGCCGGGACGCCTGACGCCGACCGCCTCGCGGCGAGGTCGCGGAACTTCCGGATGCGCTCCCCGTAGTACTCGGCGGCTTCCGGCGGCAGCGCCTCGACGGAGCGTTGAGGCTTCGTCCAGATCGCGGTCGCGATCGTGCCCGGCTCGACGATCGACACGTGCATGCCGAAGGGCGCGAGCTCGACGCGAAGCGCGTCGGCCATCGCCTCGAGCGCGAACTTCGACATCGCGTACGCACCGAGGAACGGCAGCGAGGAGCGGCCGCCGATCGACCCCATCAGGACCACTCGGCCCTTGCGCCGCCGCAGCGCGGGCAGGAACGCCTGCAGCACGCGCAGCTGGCCGACGACGTTCACGTCGAGCTGGCGCTGCAGCTCGTCCGGCGGCAGGAACTCGAGGGGTGACGCGATCGCGATGCCGGCGTTGAGCACGACGCCGTCGAGCTCCTCGATGTGCGACGCGCCGATCGCCGCTGCGTCGGTGACGTCGAAGACGAGCTCCTTCGTCCCTGTCGGCGCGTCACCCGCCGTTCGAACGGAGGCGTAGACATCCCAGCCGCGGTCGCGCAGCAGGGCGCAGCATGCTGCGCCGATGCCGGAGGACGCGCCGGTTACGAGGACAGAAGCCACGCGGCGATCTGCGCGCGCTGCTCGCGGCCGTAGCCGAGCGCGCTCTCGAGCCACAACGCGCGCTTGTAGTAGCGGTGCAGCGGGTGCTCCCACGTGAAACCGATGCCGCCGTGCACCTGGATCGAGCGCTCGCAGCCGGCGACCGCTGCCTCCGTCGCCTGCGCCTTCGCGG
>DASZBP010000311.1:0-3876 GCA_035943915.1 Gaiellaceae bacterium
CGGAAGGAGCTGCACGTGGTTGGCTCGCGCTCCGCGACGCCCGCGTACTTCATGGATGCGCTCGAGTTGCTGCCGTGGCTCGTGCTGCCGCCGCAGACACGGCTCCCGCTCGACCGGTTTCTCGAAGGGGTCGAGCTGTACCGCAGCGGCGAGGCGCTGAAAGTGGTCTTCACCCCGTGAAGGCGGCGCTGCTCCACGCGCCGGGCGATCTGCGCATCGAGGATGTCCCGAAGCCGGAGCCGGAACCGGGGGACGTGCTCGTGCAGATCGAGGTCGCACTTACGGACGGAACCGACCTGAAGACGTACCGCCGTGGGCACCCGCTGCTCGCGCAGGAGTCGCCGGCGCCGTTCGGGCATGAGTTCTGCGGGATCGTCGACGGCCGCCGTGTCGTCGCTGCGAACTCTGCGCCGTGCGGCGCGTGCGACGGCTGCGCGCGCGGCGAGCAGTGTCGCGCGCTCTCGTTTCTCGCCGGCGCGTACGCCGACTGGCTCGTCGTGCCGGAGCGGATCGCCGCGGTGAACCTGCACGACGTGCCCGTGGGCGTCGCGCCCGAAGTTGGAGCGATGGTCGAGCCGCTCGCGTGCTGCCTGCGCGGTGTCGACCGTGCGAACGTGCACGCCGGTGACCGCGTCGCGATCCTCGGGGCCGGCCCGATCGGATTGATGCTCTCCGCCTGCGTCGCGGACGCCGGCGGCTGGCCGGTGATCGTCGGCGGCCGCGACGAGCGCCGCGCGCTCGCGGAGCTGTTCGGCGCCGAGCTCGGTGACGGTGGGGACGCAGACGTGGTCATCGAGGCGGTCGGCGGCGAGCAGGCGTGGATCGACGCGGTCTCGCTGGTGCGGCCGGGAGGGACGGTGCTGTTCTTCGGCGGCCTGCCGCGCGACGCGCGTCCGCCCGTCGACGCGTACCGCGTGCACTACGAGGAGCTCACGTTGCGCGGCTCGTTCCACCACTCGCCGGCGACCGTGCGCGCGGCCCTGGGTTTCCTGTCGAGCGGCGCGTATCCGTGGGAGCGGCTCGTCACGCACCGCGTGCTTTTGTCGGATCTGCCTGCGCTGTTCGCCGATCCGCCGCGCGACCTGCTGAAGGCCGCGGTCGTCCCGTGACACCGGTCGAGCTCGCCGCGCTGAACAACGCGGAATGGTGCGATGCGTTCTGTGGCGGAGGCGTGTTCGACGGCGCCCTCAGGTCGAGCCCGCAGCGCATGCCGCCCTTCTATCCCGACGCCGTGACGCTCGCGCCCGGCGTGCCGGCTGCCGAGATCCTCGCGCGCGTCGACGCCGGCGGCGGTTGCTCGGTGAAGGACAGCTTCGTCGACGTCGAGCTGCCGGGCTTCGACGTAGATCGGCATCAGCAACGTCGAGGGCGACCACGTCGGTGCGGCCGCTGCTGCGCAGCGCGTTTTCGGGTCGCTCCCGGTCGTCTGCTACGAGCGCGAGCCGGTCGTGGCCTTTACCCGAATCGGGCAGCTGCGCGTGCTGGTCAAGCCCTAGACGAACAGCGTGAGCTCGGGCTCGCGCTCGCCGCGGAGGACGGCGAGGTCTACCGTCACCGTCGCGATCCCGCGCTGGTCGGCCAGCGCGACGGCCTGCGGCTTGATCGAGCACGCGGCGAGGATGCCGCGGCACTCCGCCCGCGACGGATCCTCGCGGATACACGCGAGGTAGCGCGTCAGTTGCTCGACGGCGTCGATCGTCCCGATGCGCTTGATCTCGACGGCGACCCATGCGTCCTCCGTGTCGCGACACATCAGGTCGACCGGGCCGACGTCGGTCGGCCACTCGCGCTTGACGAGTCGCAGGCCTTCCTCGAGCGCCTCGGGCTGGTTGGCGAGCAGCAGCTGCAGGTCGCGCTCGACGCCGTCCTTCTCGAGCCCCGCCGCCTCGCCCATCTCGTGCGTCACGTCGGAGAGCACCTCGACGAGCTTGATCTCCAGCCGGTCCTCCGTGCGCCCTGCGCGCTTGCGCACGACGAGCACGTCGCCGCCGTCCTCGATCACCGTCGGCGGCGTCATCCAGTTGAGCGGCTTGTAGCCGCCGGCGTCCGCGTGGACGAGGATCGAGCCGTCGTCCTTCAGCATCAGCAGACGCGTCGACTCGGGGAGGTAGGCCGTGAGCCGGCCGGTGTAGGTGACTTCGCAGCGGGCGACGATCAGGCGCACCAGGGCACCGTATCGTCCGTTTCGGACAGGGAGGCGATGAGTCCGGCCGCGTCGGGAAGTCTGCACCTGTGAAGCCCCTACGAAGGAGTGCGCATGAGCTCAGATCAGATTCGCCGTGCCAATCTCGCCGACCTGACGTGTGAGCCGCGGCCTCACCTGCCCGACGGTTTCAAGCGCGCCAACAACCGCATCGGGGCGGCGCTCGGGGCCACCCGTACGGGTTTGAGCGTGTATGAGCTGCCTCCCGGGCAGTCCATCTGCCCGTATCACTTCGAGGATCCGGACGAGGAGTGGCTCGTGGTCGTGTCCGGCACGCCGACCCTGCGGCATCCCGGTGGCGAGGAGCGGCTCGCACCCTGGGACAGCGTTTTCTTTCCGGCAGGCCCGGAGGGATCGCACACTGTGCGTAACGACACGGAGGAGCTTGCACGCGTCGCGATGTTCTCGTCGGTTTCGACCGCCGGGGCCGTCACGTACCCCGACACCGACATCGTCTGGATGTGGACCGAAGACGGCGCGGTGGATCTCGTGGTCGAGCGAAGCAGCGCTGTCGACGCTCTGGCGCCGTGGACTACTGCGCGCGACGGATCAGAGTGATGCCGTCGCGCACGCTGAGAATCACCTGAACGGAGCGGGGATCCGCCGCGACGTGCTCGTTGAACGCGATGATGTCGGCGCTGCCGTCGAGGACGCGGCCGGACGCGAGCGTGTTGTCGGCGGCGATCAGACCGCGCTCCGAGAGTCGCGGCAGCACCGCGTCGTAGTACGCCGCGTAGCCGTCCTTGTCGGCGTCGATGAACACGAAGTCGAACTCGCCAGCGAGCTTCGCGATCGAGTCGAGCGCCGGGCCGAGATGCAAGGTGATACGCGAGGCGTACGGCGACTCGCCGAAGTGCCTCTGCGCGACCGCGGCGTGCTCCTCGGCGACCTCGCACGTGTCGATGTGCCCGCCGTCCGGCAGCGCCGCCGCCATCGCAAGTGCGGAGTGCCCGCTGAACGTGCCGATCTCCAGCACGCGCTTGGGCCGACCGAACCAGGTCAGCAGCTCGAGGAAGCGTCCGGCGACCGGGCCGGTGAGCATCGACGGGTGACCGAGCTCGTCGCGCGTGACCTCGTCGACGTGCGCAAGAAACGGATCGTGCGGCGTCGAGTACTGCTCGACGTACTCCGCGATGCGAGGGTCGAGGATGTCCATCAGCGCTCCACCCGCGAGCCGCCGACGATCGCGTCGGTGCCGTCCTCGAAGCGCACCCACGCCTTGCCCTTGCCGTCGTAGTCGGGCGACCAGACGATCAGGGTCGCAACTTTGCCGGAGACCTTCACTTGCTCGCTCCCTTCGGGTTGGATGCCGCGCCACACGCGGACGAACGGGTTCTCGTCCCACTCGCGGCCGATCGTCGTCTCGTCGGTGTGGCCCGGGAGCACGCGGTGCTCGTGCGGCATCGCCATGTAGACGTCCATCACCGCCTGCTTGATCGCGGCGAAGCCGCCGCCGCCCACCGCGTCCTTGAACAGCGTGTCGCCGGAGAAGACGAGGTCGCCGATCACGAAGCAGACCATGTCGTCGGAGTGCCCCGGAGTGGGGATCGCCTCGACGTCCAGGTCGCCGAAGCGGCCGGCGCCCGTCACTACGGGCACGCCGAGCTCCGACTCGTGCGCGACGTGGTCGGCGTGGGAATGTGTCCGCAGAACCGCTTCGGGCGTGACCTGCC
>DASZBP010000312.1:0-3250 GCA_035943915.1 Gaiellaceae bacterium
GCCACCGGCGCCCATACAAGTCAAACTCGTCGCCCGGTTTGAAACTTCCAGGAACCGGCACCTCAACCTGGTGCTCCTTCGAATACTCAAGAACGGCAAGTGCCGGGCTATATACGTGAGAGGTTTCCATGGAGCTAGAGACCCGCGAGCCACCAAGAACTTGCAAATCTGTTTCGGCGCAGGCACTTGCGGACGTAATCTCGGATCCATCGCTCGAAGGCTTCCTCGCGCAAACCCTGCAGCGACGTCACAACCACGAGACGTTCCGGATCAGGCGGATCAACGTGAACGCCCACCCCGACCGTGCCGAGAGATTTCGGATCACGGAAACACCCCGCGATCTGCGTCGTCGACAACCGTCGCGTCGCCGCACGCACCACGGCACGTCTCCGCGGAGTCGCCGACATCAACCAGATCCTCGCCCCCTGGCTGCGCTAGCCACCTAGTCGATCGCGAGCTGCGAAATGGGGTCCGACGGGCGGCTCGCGGTTCAGCCGGTCCAGGAGCGCTAAACGCATCGCGGGCGGTCTTAGAGTGAGTCAGAGTCTCGGCGCTAATGACCCTGGCCCGAACTGACCACGGGGGCAAGAGCGGCCCCGGCAAGACTGGGTATCCCCGGACTGTGGCGGCGGTTCCTGTGCCGTCAGCCGGATGCTAGTTAGTTGACGCTCGGCGAGGGCGCGTTCGCAGCGTCCGGGCTGCAGGCGCTCGGCGGACGGCATCACCAGTCAGCGCTCGTTGCGCTTCGCGACATGGCGAGTCAAACGGCGCCACCGACAGGACGTAGCGTGACAACACTCCCCACGCAACCGTGTGAAGGGGAAGGGGAGCGGAGGCTTTGGATCACCACCCCGACGGTGCGCCCCCGCTCAATCCTTTCCCCGATGTCGACGGCACCTCGCCCCACAAGGATGCGCCTTCGACGGACGCATTGTCGTCTGCGCTGCTGCTTCGGCGCAATCACTCGTTCGAGGTAACTGCGTTGGGTGACGTCGCTCGTGTCGTTCGGCTAATCACCTAGGCGATGGCGGGCTGCGAATCGCGTCTCAACGGGCGGCTTGCGGTTCAGCCGGTTCAGGAGCTTACGCCGCGATCTGGGCCGCGATCTCGCGGAGCGTGTCGTCCTCGCGGGTCAGCCGAACGAACTCGACCGCCTCACCGCGGCGAAGCACGACCGTCCGCGGCGAACCGAGCGCCCAGTCCAGCACAAGTGCGAGATCCCTGGCCCGACCCGAGTGGCCGGCCTGCGCCGCCGCCCGGTCGCGCAACAGCTCCGCCTGCTGGCGACTAAGCCGAACCACCTGACCCCTTACATCCACCGTGACCACCGCGCCGGACAACGTAGCCGCCGTCCCGCCAAAGCCGCCAACGAAACTCCTCGCAAAATCCGCTCATCAGGACAGTTCCTGTGCCGTCAGCCGCCGTCAGAAAGGCCCACACGCGCGGTCGCGCCGCGCCTGCGGCACCAACGCGACGACTATCGGGGCGGGATTGCCATCAAGAAGTCCCATGTGACCCGCGAGCTCTAGGCTGGGGCGCGGGAACTCAACAGTTTCAGCAAGCGAAGCGAATCCGCGAGCAGATTCGCGTTCTTGTCCCCGAAGGTGGACTCGCCGACAATCAGCTCGCCGCGTCGGTGGGTGGCGATGCCGTAGTACAGAACCGCATAGATGGTTCGCCCGGCTGTCGCAACCGACAAGACCGCCCGATAGACGCGTGTCTGGCGCGAACCGGGAGGAAGAGACTCCTGCCTAAGAGACACAAGCTTCATCGTTTTCGATGTTGCTGGGGCAATGAGCGTTCGCATACAGGACAGAGGATCCCGCATCCCGAGTGTGTGTTTCCAATCGAGCGCGACCATCGTCGCCGTCTTGTAAACAACGACATCGGCTGACACGCTCGACCGGCTGCTGTCGTAGTCTCTACTCGCATCAGCGGTTTGAACGAACGTGGAGGATGAACGCTCCCTGCCGCACGTCGCGGCCGAAGTAGGGCCGTTGACCATGTTCGATTTCAGCTTCCCAGCAGTCCAACCTTTCCCGCTCAATTCGCCGACTCGAGGAAGTGCCTGCTGAGCGGCCAGCTGATCTGCGTGGTTCGGCGCGGCCCGGATGCGGTCGCCAGCTACGGAAACCTCGGCGACCGACATTCCAGCTGCCGAACCGATCAATGTGAGTATCAAGAGACGCCGCATGGTCGCACTACTTGTTCCGAGAGCTTACCGTCGCGAGCGTAACGGCAGATGACCGCTTCTACGGGGACTCCCTAAGGATCGTAGTGCCGTCCGGCCCCAACGTACGGAGCCGTTGACGCAGCAGGGACACCCACGGAGCATCTTCAAGCGAGCGATCGCAGGCGCTCGGCGGCCGGCACCACGAGTTGGCACTCGTTGCGCTTCGGAACATGGCCGACAGATTTGCACGCGCGTCGGGCCGTGTGCAATTCAGCCAGCTTGAAGACAGGTTCGGACTGTCGCCGATGGCCAGGCGGCGGTTACAGTGGGAGATGCCGGCACCTGTCGGAGAGGCTGAGCCTGTTCCGCCAGTCGTGGATGATGATGAGCGGTTCCTGCGCGCTTTCAACTCGAGCGTCGTAACCGGCTCCGAGCGCGGCCGTCACCGTCGTAGGGCTTGTCGGTGAAAGAAGCCTTCTTCTACGTCCATTGGGCCCGACACGTTTGGATTGCAAATAGCGATGACCTTCGCCTTCGCGACACCATGCTGATGGCGTCTCGCCGCTAGCGTGAAACGGCCACCATCAAGAATGACGTTGTGTGATTGTTCGAGGGGGTCTAGGTGAGCGTCACAGACAGCGACCTCGCTTTGTGGCGGGTCGCTAAACCGGTTGCGGAACGAGCGCTGGAGACACCGTTCACCGCCTGGACGCTCGCCTATCGCTTCCAAGTTCTCGCGACGATCTCGGAGTATGCCGCCGAACTGCTGGGCCACAACGGGCCGCGCGCCTACACCGCAACGATCTGCGAGCTCGAGCGGCTGCACGGGCTAATGCGCGACGATCGGCACACCGCGCTGATCCGTCTCCCTGACGGTCAGAAGACCTCCGTCCGACGCCTCGCGTGGCACCTGAGCAACTATCCGTGCTCAGACGAAGGCCTCGCCATCGAGGCGCTTCGCTGGATGGCTGAGCACTGGGATCGTCGGGTGGAGCCGTTCCTGCCGGACGAAGTCATCCGAAAGATCGCCGCCGCTTAAACCCCGCACGATCGGCCCACACCAGTAACAGCTTCCAG
>DASZBP010000313.1:0-4251 GCA_035943915.1 Gaiellaceae bacterium
GGCACCGCGATCGACGACATCCGCCTGACGACGCGCTACTTCGATGACAACCTCGACGGCCTGTTCGGGACGATGCACGAGTTCGGCCACGGGCTCTACGAGCACCAGGTCGGCAAGGAGCTCGAGCGCTCGCCGCTCGCCCGCGGCGTGTCACTCGGCATGCACGAGTCGCAGAGCCGCATGTGGGAGAACCTCGTCGGCCGCTCGCTGCCGTTCTGGCGCTTCTGGTTCCCACGCCTGCAGGAGCTCTACCCGCACGCGTTCGACGGCTACGACGCCGAGCACTGGTACGCCGAGGTGAACACCGTCGAGCCGTCGCTCATTCGCGTCGAGTCCGACGAGGTCACCTACAACTTCCACATCATCCTGCGCTTCGAGCTCGAGCAGGAACTGGTGAACGGCACCGTCGATCTCGAGACGCTGCCCGAGGAGTGGAGCAGCCGTATGTGGGACTACCTCGGCATCGAGGTGCCCGACGACACGCACGGCGTCCTCCAGGACGTCCATTGGTCGGGTGGCTCGCTCGGCTACTTCTCGACCTACGCGCTCGGCAACCTGATCTCCGCCCAGATCTGGGAGAAGGTCACCGCCGAGATCCCCGACATTTACGACTCGATCGAGCAGGGCGAGTACGCGCCGCTGCGCGAGTGGCTCGGCCGGAACCTGCACCGCCACGGGCGCAAGTTCACGCCCGGCGAGACGCTCGAGCGCGTCGTCGGCACCCCCGAGATCGATCCCGAGCCGTACGTGCGGTATCTCCGCGAGAAGTTCTCGGGGATCTCCTCGGTCACCACGAGCTAAGCTCGCCGCATGGCGAAGACACGGGTAGGCATCAACGGATTCGGCCGGATCGGCCGCAACTTCTTCCGCGCAGCGATGGAGCGGAAGGGCGATTTCGAGATCGTCGCGTACAACGACCTCGGCGACGTCGAGACGATGGCGCATCTCCTCAAGTACGACTCCATCCTCGGCAGGTTCCCGCAGGACGTCGAGATCTCCGCCGGCTCGCTGAAGATCGGCGGCAAGGAGCTCACCGGTCTCGCGGAGCGCGACCCCGCGAACATGCCGTGGAAGGATCTCGGCGTCGACGTCGTGGTCGAGTCGACCGGGTTCTTCACGAGCCGCGACGGCGCGCAGAAGCATCTCGACGCCGGCGCGAAGAAGGTCATCATCTCGGCGCCCGCGACCGACCCTGACATCACGATCGTGCTCGGCGTGAACGACGACCAGTACGACGCGGAGAAGCATCACATCATCTCCAACGCGTCGTGCACGACGAACTGCGTCGCGCCGATGGCGAAGGTGCTCGACGACACGTTCGGCATCGAGCGGGGGTTCATGACGACGATTCATGCCTACACGCAGGACCAGAGCCTGCAGGACGGTCCCCACAAGGATCCGCGTCGCGCCCGCGCCGCCGCGATCAACCTCGTGCCGACGTCGACCGGCGCAGCGCGCGCGATCGGGCTTGTCCTCCCGCACCTCAAGGGCAAGGTCGACGGGATGTCGATGCGCGCCCCCGTGCCGACCGGCTCGGTCACCGACCTCGTCGTCGAGCTGCGCAAGGAGGCGAGCGTCGACACCGTCAACGAGGCGTTCAAGAGCGCTGCGGAAGACGGGACGCTCGCGCCGTACCTCGACTACTCGACCGACCCGCTCGTCTCGACCGACATCGTCCACTCGCCGGCGTCGTGCACCTTCGACAGCGAGCTGACCATGGCGAACGGCACGTCGGCAAACGTCTTCGGCTGGTACGACAACGAGTGGGGCTACTCGTGTCGGCTGGTCGACTTGATTTCCAAGGTCCTGTAATGCGCTGGCCGAGGTCGGTCGAGGGCGCGGACATCGAGGGCCGCGTCATCCTCGTGCGCAGCGACCTCAACGTGCCCCTCGACGACGGCCGCGTTGCGGACGACACGCGCATTCGCGCGTCGCTCCCGACGCTGCGCCTGCTGCTCGACCGCGGCGCGAAGGAAGTGCGCGTGTGCTCGCACCTCGGCCGGCCGAAAGGGATCGACGAGAAGTACGCGATCGCGCCCGTGCGCGAGCAGCTCCTCGCGCTCGTCGGCGACGAGCGGGTGTCCGTCCTGGAGAACACGCGCTTCAACGCGGGCGAGACGAAGAACGACCCCGGCTTCGCGCGCGAGCTTGCCGACGGTTGCGATCTCTACGTGAACGATGCATTCGGATCGGCGCATCGCGCGCATTCCTCGACGGTCGGTGTAGCGGAGCTTCTGCCTGCGTACGCGGGGTTGCTTCTGCTCGACGAGCTGAAGCACCTCGGCGCGCTGCTCGGTGACGTCGAGCGCCCGTTCGTGATCATCTCCGGCGGCGCGAAGGTCGGGGACAAGATCGCGGTGCTCGAGAATCTCGGTGGACGCGCGGACGAGGTGCTCATCGGCGGGAAGATGGCCGAGGACGTTCGGGAGGAGAATCCGCTCTCGTTCGACGTCGTGCTGCCGCAGGACGTGGTCGCGGCGTCCTCGTTCGACGCCGACGCCGAGACGCAGGAAACGCCGTTCGACGCGCTGCCCGACGGCTGGCTCGGCCTCGACATCGGCCCGAAGACGCGCGAGGACTTCGGCGCGCGCGTGCGCGCGGCGAAGACCGTGTTCTGGAACGGGCCGATGGGCGTCTTCGAATGGCCCCGCTTTGCGGAAGGGACGTTCGCCGTTGCGCGCGCGCTTGCCGAGTGCGAGGGGTTCACCGTCGTCGGCGGCGGCGACTCCGTGCGCGCCGTGCACGACGCGGGCGTCGCGGACAAGATCTCGTGGATCTCGACGGGCGGCGGTGCGTCGCTCGAGCTGCTGGAAGGAAAGGAGCTACCCGGCGTGGCGGTGATCCCGGAATGAGCCTGATCGCAGGCAACTGGAAGATGTTCAAAGGGCCGCTCGAGACGGCGACGTTCTGCCGCGTGCTGCGCGAGGTCGACCTCGGCGACGCCGAGGTGGTCGTGTGCCCGCCGTTCGTGTCGCTCGAGGCAGCAGTGCAAGCGCTCGCCGGCACCGAGATCGGCGTGTTCGCACAGAACTGCCACTGGGAGCGCGACGGCGCGTTCACCGGCGAGGTGAGCGCCGCGATGCTCGCGGAGCTCGGCGTGTACGGGACGATCGTCGGCCACTCCGAGCGGCGTCAGCATTTCGGCGACACCGACGAGACCGTGGCGCGCCGCGCTGCCGCCGCCCTCGAGGAGGGGCTGCACGTGATCGCCTGCGTCGGCGAGACCGAGGCCGAGCGCGAGGCAGGGGAGACGGACTCCGTGCTGCGCCGCCAGATGTCGGTGCTCGAGCACGACGACAACCTCGTCGTCGCCTACGAGCCGGTCTGGGCGATCGGGACCGGGAAGAACGCGACGCCCGAGATGGCGCAGGAGGCGCACGAGACGATCAAGACCGTGCTCGACGTGCCCGTGCTCTACGGCGGGTCGGTCAAGCCGGGCAACGCGGCCGAGCTGCTGTCGCAGCCGGCAATCGACGGCGCGCTCGTCGGCGGTGCCTCGCTCGACATCGACTCGTTCGCATCGATATGCCGTTCCCCCTCGTAACACTCGTCATCCTCGACGGGTTCGGCTGCGCGCCGGAGGGTGCGGGCAACGCCGTCGAGCTCGCCGACACCCCGGTCTTCGACCGGCTGTGGCGCGATTTCCCGCATACGACAATCGACGCGTCCGGGGAAGCTGCGGGCCTGCCGCCCGGGCAGATGGGCAACAGCGAGGTCGGCCATCTCACGATCGGCAGCGGCCGGCGGCTGTACCAGGACCTGATGCGCGTCAACAAGGCGATTGAGGACGGCTCGTTCTTCGCGAATCCCGCGCTCGTGTCGGCGTTCGAGCGCGGAAACCGCGTGCACCTGATCGGGCTCGTGTCGCACGGCGGCGTCCACTCGCACATCGAGCACGTGAAGGCGCTGCTGCGGTTCGCGCCGGAGAAGACCTGGGTTCACGCGTTCACCGACGGGCGCGACGTCTCGCCGATCTCGGCGGTGAACGACCTGCAGGAGCTGCCGCTCGACCGCATCGCGACCGTGGTCGGCCGGTACTACGCGATGGACCGCGACAAGCGGTGGGAGCGCACGCAGCGCGCGTTCGACGCGATCACCCGGAAGCACTGCGAGACCACGACGGACGATGTGCTCGCATCCGTGCAGCGCAGCTACGACGACGGCGTGACCGACGAGTTCATCACGCCGATCTGCGTCGAGGGCGCGCCGGGGATCGAGCCGGGCGACACCGTGATCTTCTTCAACTTCCGT
>DASZBP010000314.1:0-5674 GCA_035943915.1 Gaiellaceae bacterium
TCCTCGTCACGGCGGACGAGCTCGACGGAACCTCGGGGACGATGGTGGCGCGCATCAACGGTGAGGAGCGCTCGCGCGGCGATGTCGCCGACATGCACTGGAAGTGGCCGGACCTGCTCGCACACGCGTCGCGCAATACGACGCTGCGCGCGGGCGACCTGATCGGGTCGGGCACCGTCGGCGGCGGGTGCATCCTCGAGCACGGCGACGGCCGCTGGCTGCAGCGCGGCGACGTGGTCGAGCTCGAGGTGGAGGGCATCGGCGTGCTGCGGAACACCGTCCGTTGATCACCGCGAACGACGTTCGCCGCGCCGCGGGCGTGCTCGACGGCGTCGTGCATCGCACGCCGGCGATCCGCTCGCGGACGCTCGGCGAAGGCATCGTCCTGAAGCCGGAGAACCTGCAGCGCGCCGGGTCGTTCAAGATCCGCGGTGCGTACAACATGATCTCGTCGCTCGAGCGGGGCGCGAACGTGGTGGCGTTCTCGTCCGGCAACCACGCGCAGGCGGTGGCGCTCGCGTCGCGGCTGCTCGGCGCGCGCGCGACGATCCTGATGCCGGAGGACGCGCCCGAGCTGAAGCTCGCGGCGACGAAGGGCTACGGCGCCGAGGTGATCACGTACGAGCGCTACACCGGCGATCGCGTTGCGATCGCCGCCGGGCTCGCGGACGAGCGGAGTGCGACGGTCGTGCCGCCGTTCGACCATCCGCTGATCATGGCCGGTGCGGGCACGGCCGCGCTCGAGCTGATCGAGGACGCGGGCCCGTTCGACGCAATCGTCACGCCGGTCGGCGGAGGGGGGCTCGTGTCGGGCACCGCCGTGATCGCGAAGGAGCTCGGTGTCGCGCGCGTCGTCGGCGTCGAGCCGGAAGCGGGCAACGACTGGCAGCAGTCGCTCGCGTCGGGCGAGATCGTGTCCATCCCGGTGCCGCGCACGATCGCCGACGGGCTGCAGACGACGGGCCCGGGCGCGCACACGTGGGAGACCGGCTCGCAGGTCGTCGACGAGATCGTCACCGTGACGGACGCGCAGCTCCTCGACGCGATGCGGTTCGCCTTCGAGCGGTTGAAGCTCGTGATCGAGCCGAGCGGCGCCGCGGGCATCGCCGCAGTGCAGGCCGGGCTCGTTCCGGGGGAGCGGATCGGCGTGATCGTGTCCGGCGGGAACGTCGGCGCCGACCGCTTCGCCGAGCTCCTTGACTCGTAGCATCTGGCACAATGCCGTATGGCGACGGTTGCCGACTTGGTCGCGGGCAAGGGCGACGTCTACCGCATCGACGCGGAGGCATCGGTTCTCGACGCCGTGAGCGCGATGGTCGAGGCGAATGTCGGCTCGCTCCTGGTGACCGTCGGCGGCCGCGTCGAGGGGATCGTCACCGAGCGCGACTACCTGCGCCGCGTGACCCTCGAGGGTCGCGACGAGCGCACGACCGCGGTGCGCGAGATCATGTCGTCGCCGCTCCTCGTCGTGACGCCGGCGACCCCGGTCGAGGAGTGCATGGCGCTGATGACCGACCGGCGGATCCGCCATCTGCCTGTCACCGAGGGCGGCGACGTCACCGCAGTCGTGTCGATCGGTGACGTCGTGAAGTTCGTCTCAGAGCAGCAGAGCTTCGAGCTTCGCTACCTGCACGAGTACATCAACGCTCGCTAGCGACCTTCTCGGCGACGCGGGCGCGCTCGTAGGCGAGCCGGAAGAGCTCGACCACTTCCTGCACGTCCGTCTCGGTGCGGATCTGCCGCGAGACCCAGCCGCTGTCCGGGTGGACGTGGTGGGGCTGGGCGCGGCCGGTCTCGACGAGCATGTCGCGGACGCCGCGGTGGAAGAGGAGGTCGGCCCAGCGCTCACCGTGCAGATGTCCGAGCATCCGGCGGTCGAGGCGGAACTCCCGGCCGCCGAAGCGGTGGTCGTGGACGGAGACGCCGTCCCACCGGGTGATCTCCTGCTCGATCTGCGCGCCGATATTGTCCACGTATGCCGTTCTATCAGCGACTCGGAGAACTGCCCAGAAAAAGGCACATCGTCGCGCGCGACCCTGCTTCGAACGGCAACGGGACCTTGCTCACGGAAGAGGTGATGGGCTTCGAGGGCTTCTCGGGCCTCGAGTCGATCCTCTACCACCTCCAGTCGCCGTGTCGCGTCATCTCGTGCGGCGCGTTCGAGCCGATCGTGCGCGAGGAATGGGTGCCCGAGGCGCACGCGCACCGGCATCTTCGGACGTGGGACGTCCCCGGCGGCGGCGACGCGGTGTCGGGGCGGCAGCTGCTGATGTGGAACAGCGACGTCGAGATCTCGCTGTGCCGCCCGACGGAGCCGATGGACTACTTCTTCCGGAACGGTGAGGGCGACGAGGTGATCTTCGTCCACGAGGGGAGCGGCACGCTCGAGACGATCTTCGGCGACCTGCCGTACAAGCCCGGCGACTACATCGTCGTCCCGCGTGGCACGACGTACCGCTTCGCGCCCGAAGGCGAGCAGCGCTACCTCGTGTTCGAGACGCCGGGGCTGATCACGATTCCGAAGCGCTACCGCAACGAGCACGGGCAGCTGATGGAGCACGCGCCGTTCTACCACCGCGACATCCACGCGCCGACCGATTTGCACACGCATCGCGACAAGGGCGAGTTCGAGGTCAAGGTGCGTGTGCGCGGCGGCTATCAGACGTACGTCATCGACTACCACCCGTTCGACGTCGTCGGCTGGGACGGCTACGTATACCCGTGGACGTTCTCGATCCACGACTTCGAGCCGATCACCGGGCGCATCCACATGCCGCCGCCGTCGCACCAGACGTTCGCGGGGCCGAACTTCGTGATCTGCTCGTTCTGCCCGCGCAAGCTCGACTTCGATCCCGAGGCCATCCCGATCCCGTACCACCACTCGAACCTGCAGAGCGAGGAGATGATCTATTACGTCGACGGGAACTTCTCGTCGCGCAAGGGGATCGAGGTGGGTTCGGTGACGCTGCACCCGTCGGGCCTGCCGCACGGCCCGCAACCCGGCCTCGCGGAGAAGTCGCTCGGCATGACGGAGACGCACGAGTACGCGGTGATGTGCGACACGTTCAACCCGCTGCGCCTGACGGCGCTCGCCGCCGGCCTCGACGACGGCACGTACATGTTCTCGTGGGCCGAGGACCCGTCGGATTCGACGTCGCCGGACGACGATCCCGCAGGCCTGACCTCACATCTGTAGCCCGCTCGGCGTTTCACTTCTGTGACGGTGGCTGCCACCGGACAATGACGCTTCTCGCCCTGCCCCAGCCGTACGACTTCGACGTCTCGACGGAGCGCTTCCGCGCGTTTGGCGTCGACCTGGCGAATCTGTGGCACGAGGACGCGCTGTACCGCGTCGTCGCGGGGAACGAGGTGCGGATCGCGCCGGCGCCGGGCGGGGTGGACGTGTCGCCGTACGACGACGAGATCCGCGCGGAGATCGAAGTGCTGTTGGGAGTTCCGTTCGACTTGCGTTCCTTTTACGCATGGGTGGCTGCCGACCCCGTGCTCGGCCCGATCGCAGCCCGACTGCAAGGCTTCCGCCCGCCGCTCGCGCCCGACCCGTTCGAGACGCTCGTGACGTCGATCACGGCGCAGCAGGTGAGTCTCTTCTCGGCGTTCGCGATCCGCAGCCGCATGATCGAGCGCTTCGGCGTGCGCGCGGAGCACGCGTACGCGTTCCCGACCCGGGAGCGACTCGCCGCCGCGACCGAGGACGAGCTCTTCGCCGTCGGCTTCTCGCGGCGCAAGGCGGAGTACGTGATCGGCCTCGCACGTAGCGACCTCGACCTCGACGCGCTCGAGACCCTCGACGACGACGACATCCGCGCGCGCATCGTGTCGCTGCGCGGTCTCGGCCCGTGGACGGCCGAGTGGTTCCTCGCGCGCCACCTCGCCCGCCCGCGCGCGTGGCCCGTCGGCGACATCGCGCTCCAGAAGGCAGTGCGCGTTCTCTACGGTTCAACCGTGGAAGAGATGGGGCCGAGACTCGAGCCGTTCCAGAACCTGAGCGCGCACTACCTCCTCACCGGCTTCCGGACGGCGGCGCCATGAACATCCGCCGCGCCACCGAAGCCGACGAGGGGACCCTGCGCACCTTGTGGGCGGACTTCGAGCGCGAAGTGCCCGAGCCGTACGGCGAGAGCGAGCCCTGGGAGGACGAGTGGAAGGACACGCTCGACGACATCCGCGGCGGCGGCGTCTTCATCGCCGAGGACGACGAGGGCCCGCTCGCGGTCGCGCGCATCGAGGCGCCGAATCGTGAGGACGCTCACGTCCAGCTCGTGCACGTGCTCGAACGCGGGCGCCGGCAAGGCGTCGCGAAGGCGCTGCTGCGCCAGTGCGTAGCCGACGCGAAGCAACGCGGCGCGAAGTTCGTCAGCCTCGAGGTGCTGACGACGAACGCCGAGGCGATCGCGGTCTGGTCGCGACTCGGATTCCGCGAGTACTCGAAGTTCATGGCGGCGCCGCTCGACGCGCTCGAAGCGCGACTCGCCGAAGCGGTGCCGAAGGAGGCGCGCGCCGCGACACACGTGCAGAGCGACGACGAGGCGTCCGTGCAGCGCGCGATCGCGCAGTTCATCCCGCGTCTCGCCGAGCCGCGCGTCACGAAGAACGAGAGCTGGATCCGCATCGCCGACCCCGTGCTCGACACGGACCGCGATGCGCACGGCCGCTTCGCGAAGGAGCTGTCGGAACGCATGGGCGCGGTCACGGTCGCGCTCGCCGTCGAAGAGGGATCCGTCGTGCGCTTTCGGCTGTATGAACGTGGAGCGATGGTCGACGAGTATCTCTCCGTGCCGCGCTACTACGGGGCGCTGCCGATGGGCGACGAGCTTGCGCTCGAGGCGAACCCGACGCTCGTCGCGCGGCTCACCGGCGCAGACCGCGAGCAGGTGCGTGCCGTCGCGCGCACCGCGCTGAGCCCGGCCGACCTGCCGCCCGCGGACGAGCTCTACCTGCAAATCGCGCAACTGATGGGGGTCGAGCCATGAGGCTGATCGATGCACCGCGCTGTCCGTACTGCGCCCGTGCGCGCATCGCGCTCGCGGAAAAGGGACTGAGCTACGAGACGGTCGAGATCGATCTCGCCGACCGGCCCGACTGGCTCTACAAGCTCAACCCGTCCGGCCGCGTCCCCGTGCTCGACGACGACTTCGTGCTGCCGGAGTCGGCCGTGATCATGGAGTACCTCGAGGAACGCTATCCCGATCCGCCGCTCCTGCCGAATGAGCCGCGGGACCGCGCGCGTGCGCGGCTGCTCGTCTTCCGCTTCGACGAAAGCCTCGGCGCCGAGTACTACGCCTTCCGCCGCGGGGAGCCGAACGAGCTGCACGAGCGCCTCGCCGCGCTCGAGGTCGGCCAGAGCCTGTTCGCCGACATCGCGTACGCGCCGTGGGTGATCCGTGCGCGCGACATGCTCGGCGTCGACCTGCCGCCGCGGCTGGAGGAGTGGCTCGGTGAGCTCACGAAGCGACCGTCGATCGCCGCAGAGGTCGACCTCGTGGGAACGCTTTGAACGACATCGAGATCGAGGAGCTCGCGCGGCGGCTCGGCGATGTGCCGGTTCTCGACGTCCGCCAGCCGCAGGAGTACGACGGCACCCGCGGCAAGCCGTGCGACCCGCGCCAGGGACACATCCCCGGCGCGCGAAGCCTCGACGTCTTCCGGCTGATGG
>DASZBP010000315.1:0-12358 GCA_035943915.1 Gaiellaceae bacterium
TGGTTGTCGTCATGCCGTCTCCTCCAGCCGCGCCTTCAGATCCGCGAGTGCGGAGACGCGGTGCTCGGTGTACTTGTCGATCCACCGGTCGTGGATCAATCGGATCGGCACGGGGTTCAGGTAGTGCAGCTTTTCCCGTCCCGCGCGCTGCGTGACAACGAGGCCTGCTACTTCGAGCACCTTGAGGTGCTTCATCACGCCGAAGCGGGACATCTCCAACTCGGACTCGAGCTCCGTGAGCGTGCGGCCGTCGCGCTCGAAGAGCCGGTCGAGCAAGTGGCGCCGCGTCGGGTCTGCGAGCGCCTTGAAGACCAGGTCGTCGTCCATCGCCCGCACACCTTATGTGACCGTTTGGTCACATGTCAAGACGGCGGGCCACATGCAGCACGGCTTCCCAGTGGCGGCGCACCTTGCGTGCGCCGAGCCGGCTGCGGATCTCGCTGTACAGGCGTTCGCGCTGCGCGGCAGTCATCTCGATGTGGCCGGAGAAGGTGGCGATCAGCGCGATGTACTCCTCCGCGGTGTACGGCAGCTCCCACAGGTAGCGCCGCACCTGCACGTCGCCGAACAGCCCGCTCGCCTCGACCTCCTCGACCTGGTCGGCCGGCGGCGGAGGCGGCCACTTCCCCTGCCACGACTCGCCGATCTCGTCGTAGACCTCCTGGATCCCGGTGAAAAACGGGTCGAAGCCCTCGGGGAGCGCGTGGAACGCGCCCCAGAACGCGAGCTGCCCGCCGCTGCGCAGCAACGCGCGGGCCTTCGCGTAACGCACGGTGGGATCCACCCAGTGCCAGGACGTCGCGGCGAAAACGAGATCGAACCGCTCGTCGCTCTCGAAGTCTTCGAAGCGAGCGTTGTGGACGTCGAGGCCCAGCTCGCGCGCGCGGCCGGCGAGCGCATGACCCGGCTCGATGCACGTAACGCGGTAGCCGCGCGCGAGCAGCGGGCGCGTCGCCTTGCCGGTGGCGCAGCCGACCTCGAGCAGTCGCGCGCCGGGCTCGAGCCGCGCGAGCGCGACGAGATCGTCGAACAGCTCCGCCGGATATTCGGGACGCACCTCGTCGTAACGATCGACGGCCGCGTCGAAGACGCTCACTGCGCGAGAAGCTCTCGCTCACGCTCACGGGGAAGCGTGTCGCGCTGCGGACCGGCCTCGAGTGACCAGGCGAGCGTGTCGCGCGCCGTCTCCTCGACCGGGCGGAACGTCAGACCCGCCGCGAGCGCCTTCGACACGTCTACGTCCATCAGGCACGCCATCTCCGGGTCGCCGCCGAGCCAGAGCGGCAGCTCCATCCACGGGCCCACGCCCGCGTCGACGAGCGTCTTGTCGTCGACCCAGTGGAGATCCGCTCCCGGCGCGATGCGCTCGAGGAGCTCGCGCATCGTCAGCTTCTGCGCCGGCCCGGTCGCGTTCATCGCACCGCCGGGGCCGTGCTCTGCGAGGTGCAGCATCCACGCCGCAAGGTCGCGCGCGTCGACGAACTGCACCAGCGCGTCCGGATCGCCCGGCGCGAGGATCTCGCCGCCTTCGGCAAGCCGGCGCGGCCAGTACGTGAAGCGCTCCGTCGGGTCGAACGGTCCGACGATCAGACCGGCACGCACGTGCGTCACGCGGTCGCCGTAGATCTCAGCGAAGACGCGCTCGCACGCGGCCTTCAACTCGCCGTAGTTCTCCATCACTTCCTCGGTGTCCGGGTCCTTGAGCTCGCCGACGGGCGTGCTCTCGTCGATCGGCTCGCTGAAGTCGCCGTACACCGAGATCGTCGACACGAAGACGTACCGGTCGACCGCGTCGCGCAGCAGCTCGCCTGACATGCGCGCGATGCGCGGCACGTAACAGCTCGGGTCGATCACGGCGTCCCACGTGCGCCCCTCGAGCGCGCCGAGGTCGCCGTCGCGGTCGCCGCGCAGCTTCTCGACCTCGGCAAACAGGTCCGGGTTCGTCTGCCCGCGCGTGAAGATCGTCACCTCGTCGCCGCGCGCGAGCGCGGCCTCGACCACGTGACGGCCGAGGAACTTCGTGCCGCCGAGGACCAGGAGCTTCATGCTGTATCTCTAGCGGATGCGCACCATCGAAGTGATCGGAGTTCATGCAGGTGGTGAGGTCGGCAACGTGGTCGTCGCCGGGGTCGAGCCGCCGCCGGGCGCGACCGTCCGCGAGCAGATGGAGGCGCTGCGCGCCGACGACGGCTTGCGACGGTTCCTGCTCCGCGAGCCGCGCGGCTCCGTCGCGACCCACGCGAACCTGATCGTCCCTGCAACGCGCGACGACTGCGCCTACGGCTACATCATCATGGAGCCGACCGAGTATCCGCTCATGTCGGGCTCGAACACGATCTGCGTCGCGACGGTGCTGCTCGAGACGGGGATGGTCTCGATGCAGGAGCCGGAGACCGTCGTTCGGCTCGAGGCGCCGGCCGGGGTGGTCGAGGTGCGCGCGGCATGCCGCAACGGCCGCGTCGAGAGCGTCGAGTTGACGAACGTCCCCGCGCACGCGACCCGGCTCGATGCGTCACTCGAGGTCGAGGGCATTGGCGCTATCACCGTAGACGTCGCGTTCGGAGGCATGTGGTACGCGATCGCCGATGCGACGCAGCTCGGGTTCGAGATCGCGGCGGGCGAGGCGCGCGAGCTCTGCGCCGTGGGTGAGCGCATCCGGGTAGCAGCCAAGGAGCAGCTCGACGGCAACGTCTCGATCGTGCAGATCGCGCAGCCGTGGCAAGGCGTCGGAGCCGTGTCGCGCAACGCGGTCGTCATCGCGCCGGGACGGCTCGACCGCTCGGCGACGGGCACAGGGTTGTCGGCGCGGATGGCGGCGCTGCATGCACGCGGGCTGATGCGCGTCGGCGACACCATGACGCACGCGTCGCCGATCGGCTCGACGTTCGACGGGCGCATCGTCGCCGAGACCGCCGACGGCAAGATCATCCCGGCGATCCGCGGCAGCGGCTTCGTCACCGGCCGCTACGAGCTCTACGTCGACCCGCGCGACCCGTTCCCCGAGGGCTACCTCGTCAGCGACACATGGCCGGGCAGCGACCGGCAATAGCCAGGATCGTCGCGAAGCGGTCCTGGGCGACGTGCGCAGACCACGTGGATACAGGATCGCCGTCGTTCACAACCGCGAACGCGTAGCGGTGCGCCGCATAGCCTGAGAGCGCAGACGCGATGTCGGTCGTGCCGGTCTTCGCGTGCACGAGGCCCTTCGCGCCGCGCATGCGGTTCTGCAGCGTGCCGCGGATGCCGGCGATGGCGAGCGCCCGCCAGACGTACGGGCGGATGTGCGGGTCACGCCACGACGCGAGCAGGATCCCGCCGAGCGCGCGTGCGGTGAACCGGTCGCGCGACGACAGGCCCGAGCCATCCGCGATCCGCACGCCGCTCAGCCGCACATGCGCCTGCTGCAGCGTCCGCACGACGACCGCCGCACCGCCCGCGGTTGTTCCGTGGCCCAGCGTCTTCAGGACCATCTCTGCGGTGAAGTTGTCGCTCCAGCGATCCATGAAGCGCAGGATGTCGGCGAGCGGCTCGCTTTTGTCCTGCGCGACCTGCCGTGCGCCCGCGGGCGTCCTGCCCCACGCCGACTCGCCTGCGACGTGGACGCCGGCGCGCTCGAGCTGGTTGACGAAGACCGCCGCAGCCGCGCCGGCCGGATCAGGGGAGAGCGCACGATGGAATGTCCCGCGGGCGACGACGAGCGCCGACAACGCCGGCGACTCGTGCAGGAAGAACTCGGGCTTCCATCCGGGCGCCGTGCGCCGTGTGTCGAACGCGGACTCGTCGGCGAGCACATCGTGGACGCGCTTGATGCCGCGAGCCCGAATCTGCAGCGCGAGCCTGCGCAGGCCGGCCACGTGCAGCGTCGGGTCGCCGCCTCCGTGCAGGTAGAGGTTCCCGTGCGCGAGATAGACGTCGGTGTGGAAGCGGTAGTTCGGCCCGAGGCGCTTCAGCGCTGTGTACGTCACGGCGAGCTTCTCGTTGGACGCGGGTGCGAGCGGCCGTGAGGCGTTGTGCGCGAAGACGACGCGGTTCGTCTGCAGGTCGATCGCAACTGCGCCGGTGCGCGCGCGGGAGACGCCCGGCACGTCGAGCGCGTGCGCGAGACGCTGCGTGAACGTCGACGCATGCGCCTGGCCGGCCGACAGGGCGGCGAAGACGACCGCGCCGAGGTGGACGAGCTTCCTCAATGGACCGAGACGTACGGCGCCGCACTGATGTTCGTGACGGACTCGAGCGTGCGGGTCGGGAGCGTGCGCCGCATCACGTTCGCCTTGGTCAGCTCCGTCACGAGCTCGTGCCGCGCCTTCGGTGCCGTGTAGCCGCAGGAGTTGCAGCTCGTCCAGTGCTGCGTCATGACACCGGCCAGCTGGATCGGCTTGCCGTAGCGCGCGTAGCTCAGTCGCGCGAGCTCGGCCCACTGGCGCGCCATCTCGTGGTTGTAGATCTCGGGCACCGCGCGCGCCGCGTGCATGCCGCCCGCGACGTAGAACGCCTGGCGCAGCTTCCAGATCCCGCCGACGCCCCCGTCGAGCGAGCCGTAGTTGTAGAGCAGATAGCCGTGGTCGGACTTGCCGTAGCCGCGGAAGAAGTCATAGGTCATGTGGAAGCCGCGATCCCACGCAGGCTCGACGTCGTCCGCCGCGGCAGCGGTGACGCGGCCGAACTGGTGGCGGCGCAGATACTTCGCGAGCGTGACCGTCGCGCCCGCCCAGAGGCGGCCGGCGGTGAACGTGCTCGGCACGGACCCCTGGCCGTAGTTCGTCGTGCCGCGCGCGAGCGTGATCGTCGCCTTCGAATGCTTCGGCAGGCACTCCGAGTAACCGTGCGCGTACGACTTCATCGCCCACGTGATCGCGCGATTGGGCGCGAATCGGTCGGCGAAGGTGATCGTCCCGTAGCCGCCGCGACGCGGGCGATACTCGAGCTTGCCGAAGTCGAGGACGACCAGGCCGGTCGTCTCCTTCTGGCCCGCGAGGCACCCCTGCGCGCGCAGCACCTTCAGCGAGGTCGTCCGCTCGTACAGCGAAGGGCTCGCGCCGATGTATTTCGCGCCGACGAGCACGGGCGCCTTCTTCTTCGCGGGCTTTGCCTTCGGCGTGCTGCGCAGCGACGCGAGCTTCGCCGCGGCAGATGCGACGACGGCGTGCTTTTTCACGGCGACCTTCGCCGAGACCGGTGTCGACCCCCCGGCGAACCCGGCGATCGTTACGAGTGAACTGAGAATTGCCACGCCGACGAGCGCGGCGCAGTACCGCAGGTTGCCCACTGAGACCCCTCTCTGACGACCCCTTGCTGCGCAGACCGTAGCCCTGATTGCCGCCGGCGGCTATGGGCCGAATGGCCCTTTTTACAGGGCCTTCACGGCCCAAAGATCGCTGTTAGCGGGCTGTAAGGCGAAACGTGCCGAAGGTGCGACCGCGGAACGTGGCGCGCCCCTCGTACGAGCGCTCGCCGCGCGGCTCGAGCACGTCCACGAAGCCGATGAACGGCGCCCGGTAGCGGAGCTCGAGGCCCAGGACGTCGAAGGGGACGCCGACGAGCGGGCCGACTTGCGTCGTTCCGTGCGCCCCGTCGATTCGCTTGTGGACGCCGTAGAGCGGCGGCAGCAGCCCGCCGGTGCGATAGACGTTCCACGTGCCGTCGAGCTCGCCCACGGGACAAATCTTCGCAGAGAGCCCGATCGTGCTCGCGCCCATGGCGGGCGGCCCGACCACGTCCACTCTCGTCGCGGCCGTGCCGTTCGGCTTTCTCGCGGCTGGCTACCGCTCAGCGGCCGACCTCGAGCGATACATGGATGCGCTCGGCGACCGGCCTTTCGGCGTCAACCTCTTCGTCCCGACACCGAACGACGCCGAACCCACCGCGCTCGCGGCGTACGCGGCGCGGATCGGCGCAGATCCCGCGGACTCGCGCTGGACCGACGACGACTGGGACGCGAAGCTCGAGCTCGTGCGGCGGCGCCCGCCGGCGGTCGTGTCGCTCGCGTTCGGCTGTCCTGCGCGCGAGGTCGTCGCCTCGCTCGAGAGTGACGTCTGGTGCACGGTGACGTCCGCCGAGGAAGCGCATGTGGCGAAGGCGGCAGGCGTCGACGTGCTCGTTGCGCAGGGTGCGGAGGCCGGCGGCCACCAGAGCACGTTCGACGACGCGGATCGCGAGCGACTGCCGACGCTCTCTCTCGTGCGCGAGCTGATCGGCGATTTGCCGGTGGTCGCCGCGGGCGGGATCGCGACGCGCGAGGGAGTCGAGGCGGCGCTCGCCGCGGGCGCCGCTGCCGTGCAGGTGGGCACCGCGTTCCTGCTCGCCGACGAAGCGGGCACGAGCGACGCGCAGCGCCGCGCGCTCGCAACCGATCGGCCAACCGCGCTGACACGCGCGTTCACGGGCCGGCTCGCCCGCGGGATCGTCAACGACTTCATGCGTGAGCACGACGCGCACGCGCCGCACGGCTACCCGCAGGTGCACTACCTCACGGCGCCACTGCGCGGGAGCGCACGCGCGGCCGGCGACTTCGAGCGCTTCAACCTCTGGGCGGGTGCCGGCTACCGCGACGCGATCGCGGCGCCGGCCGCGGAGATCGTCGCGCGCCTCACTCCCTAGCGGGGAGCGCGAGCATCGAGAGCAGCATCAGCACGGCCGCGACGACAAGGCCGAGGAACACTGCGTGCACGCCGCCGTAGATCGAGCGGCTGTTGTTGAAGATGCTTCCGAACACCGCGATGCCGACAGCGCTGCCGAGCGAGCGTAGGAACATCGTCGTGCCCGTCGCGACGCCGCGCTCGCTCCAGTCGACATCGGACTGGATCGCGACGATCGTCGAGACCGACGCCCAGCCCATGCCGATGCCGATCACGAAGCTCGACACGGCGACACGCCACACATGCGAGTCGTGCTGCACGAAGAACACGAACAGCAGACAGCCGGCGACGGCGAACGTGCTGCCGATCAACGCCGTCCACTTGTAGCCGAACTTGAGGTACGCGCGCGGCGCGGCGGTCGAGGCGAGCGGCCAGCCGATCGTCATCGCGCCCATTGCGAGCCCAGCGACGACCGCGCCGACACCGACCACCTTCTGGGCGTAGATCGGCACATACGACGTCTGGCCGATGATGATCGCGCCGATCGCGAGGCTCGCAAGGTTGCCGGCGACGAGCGTGCGCCGCTGGAAGACCCACAGCGGCAGGATCGGCTCTGGCACGCTCTGCTCGATTGCGACGAACGCGACCAGGAGCGCAGCGGACACGACGAACAGCGCGATGCTCGGCGCGGAGACCCACGCCCAGCTGACGCCGCCTTCGAGCAGCGCGAGGATCATGAGCGAAAGGCCGAGCGTGAGTGTGATGACGCCCGCGAAGTCGATGCGATGCTCGCGCCGCTCGACGCGCTCGTGCAGGTGACGGTGCACCAGCCACGCGGCGGCGATGCCGAGCGGGATGTTGAGGAAGAAGATGCCGCGCCACGTCCAGTACTGCGCGAAGACGCCACCGAGTGTCGGGCCTGCGATCGCGGATACCCCCCACACGCTCGAGATGTAGCCCTGGATGCGTCCGCGCTCGGCCGGCTCGTAGAGGTCGCCGACGATCGTCGTCGTGGTCGGCAGGATCGCGCCGGCAGCGAGCCCCTGCAGCCCCCGGAACGCGATCAGCGCGTACATGTTCCACGCGAGACCGCAGAAGACAGAGCCCACGAGAAACCCTGCGATGCCGAACAGCAGGATCGGCTTGCGCCCGTAGACGTCGGAGAGCCGGCCGTAGATCGGCACGGTCACCGCCTGCGTCAGCAGGTAGATCGAGAAGACCCACGGGAACTTCGAGAACCCGCCGATGTCGCCGACGATCTGCGGGATCGCGGTGGCGACGATCGTCGCGTCGATCGCGGCCAGCCCGATCGCCAGCATCAGCGCTGCGACGACCGACCCCTTGTGCTCCGCGGAGGCGACCTCGGTCACCTTCGGAACCTACGTGACGCGTCGCAGATCGGCGGCGTAGTGTCGGCACATGCGCGCCTTCGCCCCCGTAGCAGCCTCGATCGTCGCACTCGCGCCGAATCTCCCGCAGCTGCACGGATGGCCTCCGTATCCGCACTTCCCCGCGCGCTCGTGCTGGACGCGCGTGAGCGAGGCGCGCGACATCGGCTCGGTAGGGGGCGCGCCGAGCTTCGCCCCGCACGCCGCCAAGCGCATGGCCCCGCAGGCGCTTGCCGACCGCGTCCTAGCGCAGTTCGGAGACCACCGCTTCGTCACCCGCGTGCAGATCGGCCCCGTTCCACGGCTGGTGCGCGAGCACAACGGGTACTTCCACCACGGGAAGCCGCCGCGCGATGCGGTGTGGGCGTGGCTCGCAGTTCCGCGGATGTCACTGCAGTACACGAAGCCCCCGCCCGCGCCGGTGATCCAGGCGAACTCGATCGCGTCGTGGGAGGCCACGCTCATGTGGGGAGCGTTGCGCGACGCGTTCTGCGCGAACGGCGGCGCGCCCCTCGTCGGCTGGTCGGTCGGCGGTCATCCGAACGGCGAGTCGGACGCGATGACCCCGCTCGAGCAGCGTTTCCCCACACCTTCGCGCCGGGCGTTCACGGCTCGCGCCGGCGCGGTCGGGCGCAGATACGGGTTCCGCGTCCTCGCCGTTCGTTGGCTCCGTCCGTTGCAGGCAGCTCCGATCGTCGTCGTGCGCACCGATCGCGGCCGGAGGTCATTCGTCGGCGACGTCCCTGCGATCGTGCAGCTGCTCGATCCTCGCGCCAGCAGGGGCGATCGTACGGCCGTGACGTTCGAGGGCTTCTACTTCGAGGCGACCGACGCACGAGGCCCGTTCGTCTCGACGTCGGAGGCGTACCGCGGGACGGTCGAAGGCTCGCAATGGTCATGGAACCCGTGCGTCTACCCGTACGACCACAGCGCGCCGTTCGGCCAGCACTGCTGAGGCTTCACCACACGCATAGAGAAGCCCCCTTGCGGGGGCTTCTCCGTAGCAGGCCTGTAAGCCGGATTCTGTCTTGGGTGACCATCCCTCTTGGCAGCTACCCGGGCCCTCGGCGGGCAGCCTGATCGCGGGCCCTGTTCGCCTTGCACCGGACGGGGTTTGGCAAGCCGCCGCGTCGCCGCGACGCTGGTGGGCTCTTACCCCACCGTTTCACCCTTACCGGCGGCACCTCCGGAGAATGTGCCGTCGGCGGTCTGCTTTCTGTTCCACTTTCCGTCGGCTTTCGCCGCCTCCCCTTGCGGGAGCGTCCTGCCCTTCGGTGTCCGGACTTTCCTCGACTCGCCGAATTTCAGAAACTCAGCGGAGCCGCGGTCACCCGGCCTGCGAGGCGAATTCTAGCCCGTTCTCCAGGGATTCCTCATCCCCCGCCTGGGAGCCGCACTCGGGGCAGAACACGACCCCGGCCCGCGCGTGCATCACGAACTCGCCGCAGCAGAGGCACTCCAGCGACGCGCCGCGCAACAGCGCGACCAGCTCCTGGTCGAGCGTGCGTGCGAAGGCGAGCGTCGACACAGGCGCCCCTAGAGCTCCCTGAACACTCCGACGACGCGGCCGAGGATCTGCACGTAGTCCGCGTAGATCGGCTCCATCGAGCTGTTCTCCGGCTGCAGGCGGATGCGGCCCTGCTCGCGGTAGAAGGTCTTGACCGTGGCCTCGTCGGCGGCTTCGTCCTGGCCGGCGAGCGCGACGACGATCTCGCCGTTGCGAGCGTCCTGCGTGCGCTGGACGATCACGAGGTCGCCATCGAGGATGCCGGCTTCGATCATCGACTCGCCCTTGACGCGGAGGACGAAGTCGCCCTTCGTGGCGGCCGGCATGGCGACGTAGTCCTCGATGTTCTGCTCGGCGAGCAGCGGGCCGCCGGCGGCGATCTCGCCGAGGATCGGCAGGCGCAGCACGTCTGCGGCCTCGTGGGCGGGCGCAGGCTCGCTCTTCTCGCGGCCGATCAGCTCGAGCGCGCGCGGCTTCGTTGGGTCGCGCTTCAGCAGCCCCGCGCGCTCCAGGTTGGCCAGATGCGCGTGGACGGTCGACGGCGACGCGAGGCCGACCTGCTCACCGATCTCGCGGACGGTCGGCGGGTAGCCATGACGGTCGACGTATTCGACGAGGTAGTTCCAGATCTCCTGTTGGCGGGCCGTCAGCACGGATCGAGCCTCCGAAGGGTGGTTGGACGGGGACGAACGTGTGTTCGACATGGAGAGTAGAGATTCCTGCGGACGGCGTCAACGGTAGGTTCGGGCCATGTCCCGCCCGGCCGAGCTGGCGGCGCTGCCGCCCGACTACGGCGACCTCTACGAGGCCGACGACCCGGAGGCGTTCGACGCCGCCGCCGCACCGCCGCCGGCCGACATCGACGGGCTCGCCGAGGAGTTTCTGCGCGTGCTCGGGCTTCTGCCGGTGGTCGTCGCGCGCGAGGAGTGGATCGTCGCGTCCGACGGCGCCTGGCTGCTGCGCTCGTTCCTCGTGCGCCTGCTCGTCGCCGAGAACGGCGAGGGCGTGATGACCGGCGTGAAGCGCCTCAACGAGAAGCTGACCGACGAGCAGCGCGCAATCGTGGAAGGACTGCCGCCGATCGTCGCGACGCGCGACGGAGTGATCGCGTCGCACCAGGCGATCGCCGAGGCATTCCTGCCGCGCGCGCGGCGTCTTGCGACACGGTGGCCGTCGGAGCTGGAAGCGGCGACGCGCGGCCACCTCGAGCGCGAGGGCCTGTGGGCGAGCTGACGTTCCGTCCGCTGGCGCGCGGCGACCTGCCGTTGCTCCACGAGTGGCTGCAGCGCCCGCACGTCAAGCGGTGGTGGAGCGATCACGACACGCTCGAGGAGGTCACCGCGCATTACGTGCCGTCGCTCGACGGCATCGACCCGTCCTACCACTACCTCGCGCTCGACGGCGGCGTCCCGATCGGGTTCTTCCAGACCTACCTCTACTGGGACTACCCGACCGACGCGGCGGCGGCGGGGATCGATCACGGCGCCGCCGGCGTCGACCTCTTCATCGCCGATGAGACGCGGCTCGGACGCGGGCTTGGCAGCGACCTTCTGCGCCGCTTCGTCGACGAGTACGCGCTCGCCCTTTCTGGTGTGACCCATTGCGCCGCTGAGCCGGAGGAAGCGAACGTGGCGTCGATTCGCGCCTTCGAGAAAGCCGGCTTCCACGTCGTGCGCGCGTTCGACGACTTGCGCGATGGGAAGCGCCACGTCCTCGTCCGCAAAGACCGAAGCCGCCCGGAGGCGGCTTCGCAACATGCGCTGGAGAGGACTTGAACCTCCACGACCGCAATGGCCACCAGGCCCTCAACCTGGCGCGTCTACCAATTCCGCCACCAGCGCGTGGGCAGGCAGTTTAGCGGCGCCTCAGTCGATCGGCGCGAGCTCGCGCTCGAGCGTCTCGCGCTCCGGCTCGAGCCACGGCGGCAGTGACAGGCCCTGGCCCAGCGTCGCCACGTCCTCGTCGACGAGGAACCCCGGCGCGTCGGTCGCGATCTCGATCAGCATCCCGTCCGGCATCCGGAAGTAGATCGAGTTGAAGTACTTGCGGTCCTGCACGGTCGTCGGGCGCAGGCCGAGCTCTGTGAGGTGCTCGAGCCACGCCTGCTCCGCCGCCTCGTCCGGCGCGCGCCACGCGATGTGATGCGTCGTGCCGGGGCCGACCAGCGCAGGCTCCTCCATCGGCTCCGCGAACGAGATCGGCGCGTCGGGCGCGAACAGGCCGACGTAGAGATCCGGGTTGCCGATGACGACGACGTCGCGAACGCGCGGTGCGTCGCCGGGATAGAGTCGCAGGCGCAACCCGTCGGGGTCCTGCAGCTCGGCCTCCTCGGAAACCGTCGGCGTCTCGAGCCCGATCGACTCTAGCGTGCCGCGGCCGATGCGGCCGGCATCCGCGCGCGGCCATTCGAAGAACGTCATCAGCGTGCCCGGCCTGCCGACCTCGTCGCCGAAGTAGAGGTGGTAACTGTGCGGGTCGTCGAAGTTGACCGTCTTCTTGACGAGCGAGAAGCGCAGCGTGTCGCGATAGAAGTCGAGCGTCTGCTGCGCGCTCGAGCAAACGCAGGTCACGTGATGCAGACCGCCCAACTGCATAACGGCGGAGTCTACGGGCGCGCTACTTGAGGAGCCGGAAGAGCAGCACCGTGTTCGCGAAGAAGAGAATCGCGACGATGAGCGTCAGGCGCGTCAGGTTCCGCTCGACGATGTGCGTCCCACCCTGCGATGCAGGCGTGAAGCCCATGCCCCCCATGCCCGCGTCGCGGCCGGAGTGCATGAGGACCAGGCCGACGAGGGCGGCGGCAAGGAGAACCTGGATGACCGAGAAGACCGGCAGCACGGGCCGTAGGGTAGCTAGGAACCGGTGACGTCGAGGATCGCCTGGACGAG
>DASZBP010000316.1:0-4263 GCA_035943915.1 Gaiellaceae bacterium
GGTCGGCTGGAGCTGGGGATGGAGCGTTGGCAACCGCGGCGGTTGACGCGAGCGCAGCGAGAGGAGCGGCGGCGCGCAGCGGCGGCGTGGTTTCGTTCGGGTGAGCTGAGGCAGGTGGAGATCGCTCGGGCGCTGGGCGTGAGCGAGGCCGCGGTGAGCCCGTGGCATCGAGCCTGGCGCCACGGCGGTGCGCGCCGCCTCCGAGCGCGGCCGCTCGGGCGCCGCCCGGCCCGACTGCTTGCGACCGACTGGCAGCGACTCGGGCACATCCTGGATCGGGGTGTGGTCGCGAGCGGCTTCGACACCGAGCAGGGGACCTTGCGCCGCATCGCCGACGTGATCGAGCGCCGCTTTGGCGTGACGTATCACTACCGCTATCTCGAGCGCCCGCTCAAAGCGCACGGCTTCAGCCTGCAGCGCCCGGCGAGCCGGGCGAAGGAGCGCGACGAGCGCCTGGTTGCGGAGTGGTTGTTGCACACTTGGCCGCGCTGAAAAAAAGGCGCGCCGGGAGGGACGCACCATCGCCCTCTGGGATGAGACGGGCCACACGTTTCGCATTCGCCTGAATGCGACGTGGGCCCGGCGCGGCGAGACGCCCGTGGTCCGGCGCATGAGCGCCGGCCTGAGCCGGCGGCGCGAGGTCTCGAGCCTCGTCGTGGTCACGCCCGCGGGGCAGTTGTATGCGCGGCACCAGACGGGCACGGTGAACACGCGCGCCGTCTTGGCCGCCCTCCCGTACTTACGCCGCCAGCTCGCGACGCCGCTCTTGATCATCTGGGACCGGCTGAACAAGGGACTGCACGCCCATCGCTCGCGTGCGGTGCAGCAGTTTGTCGCGGCGCATACCACGGACTACGCGCTGGAGTATTTGCCGGCGTACGCGCCGGAGCTCAATCCCGAGGAGCAGGCCAATGCGTGGGTGAAGCGCGCGATGGCGAACGCGCTCCCTGGCTCGATCACCGAGCTGGCCGCGCTCGCCCGCGCGAGCTTCCGGCGCCTGCAGCACCAGCCCGCACTGATTCGCCACTTCTTCCAGCACGCCGGACTCGCGGTAGGTTAAGTGTCAAACGTGAACCGCATCCGGTGTGACTGGAGCGGCGAATATATCGCGCATTGGGCTGACACTCGCGCTCGCTGCATGGGAGCTTGACCCGACGATGCGGGCCAGCAGAGGGAGCGCGTGTAGCGGGAGTATCCCGGCTCGCCGCACACCGTCTCTCCGGCGTCTGGCCGCGATGCTGCCGACGGTAAATGCTGCGAAGCGCCACTCTGCGACCAAACGCTGGCTCTACCCTTTAGCGTGAGCCATGACTCGTTTTTCAAACTGCCCAACCAGCACACCATATCGCCGCTCACCACCGGGCTCGAGGTGTTTGAATCGAATCACGGCTCGAAGGAGGCTGCACCATCCGATAACCTCTTCGGCGGCGGTTCGTATCTCGGTGTAGGTGGTATGCCTGAGCGTGGGCTCATCGTTGGACCAGCCTGCTAACAGACCGAGGACAGTGGGGAGCCGTTCGGGATAGTCCTGCAGGTATCCATTGAGCTGAACCTTGATCGGTGTAAAAGCGAGGCCTTGCACGCGCAGCAGATCCCGCCACCGCCAAATGGCGGCGGCGAACGCCTGACCGTCTGTAATTTCGGATAGTCTGCCGACGTGAACAAATTCTGAGACCCGTCGCATACCTGCATCGGCAACAGGCTGCAGTGCGCCGGAGAGTTTACCTGCACCATCATGCTCTGTGTCACGCTGCTGCCGGCTCGACCATGCGGTGACGTGATTTGCCGCGGCCTCCCACGCGTCGATGGGGTCGTCCGCTGAATCGACGAGTTCCGCAAAGGCAGCGTGCGCCCTCGCGATGGCATCGGACAGGTCGGTACTCGCTGAAGTGTCCACAGCCTCGCTACTGTCCAGTTTTTCAATGTCCAGTTCTTCGTCCGCGGACGCGAGCGTTCGGAGAACACCACGTACGACGTCGGCACCGTCGGTATCGCTGATGAGCGCATCGCACACGCCGCGCGCCGCGAGTTCGGACAGTGCGGCCAAGGTCTGAGGCGGAAGGGTGTTCAGTCGGTCGCCGATCTTTGCCCAAAAGCTGGAACGCTTCGTCTTGTCGATATTACGTACTGGGCGCAGCAGTATCTCGATATTCGACTGATCGATGGCGCCGGCAGTACGATCAGCGAGCACGTTCTCGACTACCTCGAGCCATGATCCGACGAATGCGTCGCTGACCTCATCGTGAGGAGGCGTAGCAGTGAAGTAGCGGTCAAAGCGCTCCGGAGACGATATTCGATTCTGTATGCGCCACTCGGTCTGCTGCTCGACGGTTGGCTCCGCACCAGATTCGGCATTTGGAAACAAGGCTGCGACAATCGCTCGTAGCCGTGTGAACTCGAGCCGTCGCGCAAGTTGCGAGTCATCATGCCCGAGCGACACATTCGCTGGGCCGTCTCCACGCGACAACTCCGTCATCTCCTCGTCACCGCTCACCAGCGCCGCCAACGTGCGACGGCGAGCCGCGGCGTAGTCAGCCTCACGGCCGCTTGCGCGCCATGCCAACCCGAGCATCCCTTCCTGGGCAGTCAGAAAGTCCTTGTTCTCACGAAGCCGACCGATCAGTGGCGGGAAGAATGTTTCGACCAACGCGACCAGCATGGCGTCCACCGGGTCCACGTCGAGCCGCTCCGGTCCCGCCAAGAGCTTGAATCGAAGCAAGTTGAGTAGCCGGGCGCGGTCGCGCAGGTTGCGGATGCGCCAAAAGACGATGTCGTCAAGACTCAATCCTCGATCTTCGAAGCGGCGTTCGATGGAATCCGTCTTCGCCTCTCCACTGTTGAATACGGCATCGATCCCCGATATGAGCAACCGGCGAACCGTCTGCCGCGACACTGGCGGGATCTGGAGCGGAACCTGGATAATCTTCTCGAGGTACGCCTGACCGAATCCGTCTCGAGAATCGGACAGGAGTTGTTGAACGCGGTCATGATCCATGGCGACTACGTATGTCACATTCGGGAGGTCGGCGATCAGTCGAATCAGCTTGAGCATTGCATGGGTTTCTGCGATGCCTAGCCTGTCCATGTCATCAATCAGGACGACGAGACGCGCCCCGACAGACGAGCGACCGAGTTTACTGAGGGCCGCAATGGCCTTTTGCTTTTCGACGTCAAACGATGGTTCATCCGATGAAAGGCCGAGGTCCAACGCGGTATTGATTGCGACCGTTGCCGGAACGGCCATGTTGGGTGCGCCTGTATGCGCAGTCCACGCTCCAGCTACGATCGGCACCAACCAGCGACTCATACCGGAGAGGCCCTCCCGGAGAGCTGCCTTGCGCTTTGGAGTCAGAAGCGGAGTGCTAGCGGTTGCGTCCTGCAGCATCGCGAAGAAGCCACGGAGCAAAGTCAGGTGGTCGCTGTACAGCCAAGGGTCGAACCGTGCCACGGCGACTCGCTCCTTCCACTCGTCACTCCGTAACGCGCCTTCGACGAGATTCAAGATCGATGTCTTGCCAGCGCCCCACGGCCCATAGAGACCTACGACTAGGCTGTCGGTTGCCGGCCATTCCAGCAACGGGCGAAGCAGCCTGTCGACAAAGGCTTCAGACCCCAACTCATCTTGATCCCCTGTGCGGATAGGCTGGTCACTAAACAGCGGCGGTATTTGCCGCTGGCTCGAAATTCTCTGCGTCCGACCCTTCGGGATTTTCGGCACGTCCTGAGTCTGTGCCGATCATCGGCTCGCGACAAGGGCATGCGTTGCAATCGCGAATCGATGTGGACGGATCGGAACGGCCTTCACGGGAGGTGGTTTAACGATTTCCTACGTACTACTCTCTGAGTCCACGAGCCCGTTCGCGACTGGCGCCTTGGGACGGCGACACCGTAGGTTTGGTGGCCACCCTACCCCTGACCACGCTGCCGACCCCCGAAGCCCTCGCCCGCGAGACCATCGACCGCGCCCTGACCAACGCTGGTTGGGTCGTGCAGGACATGGCTGCGCTAAACGTCAGCGCCGGTCGCGGCGTTGCGGTGCGCGAGTTCCCCCTCGTCTCCGGCCACGGCTTTGCGGACTACCTGCTCTATGCGGACGGCAAGGCCGTCGGCGTGGTCGAGGCCAAGCGTGCGGGTGAGACGCTCACCGGGGTCGAGATCCAGAGCGAGAAGTACGGCGCAGGCCTCCCGCCCGGCGTGCCGGCCCCGGTGCGCCCGCTCCCCTTCCTGTACCAGTCCACCGGCATCGAGACGCGCTTCACCAAC
>DASZBP010000317.1:0-6714 GCA_035943915.1 Gaiellaceae bacterium
CTCAACGAGCAGGAGGCGTTCGAGCGGCTGCGGCGCGCGAGCCAGGTCTCCGGCCGGCCGCTGAAGGTGATCGCCGAGGCCGTGATCGTTACGCTCGGTGGCGAATGACGCAGACGCTGACACCTCCACGCACGCGCACGCGACGCACGAGTGGCTCCGGCCTCGGCGGAGCGTGGCGCGTCATCGTGCTGAACGACGACCACAACACGTTCGAAGGCGTTGCGTTCGCACTCGCTCAGACGATCCCGGGCGTCGACTACGACCGCGGCATGGCGCTCGCCAACAAGATCCACTCGAGCGGGCAGGCGATGGTCTGGGCCGGGCACCGCGAGCTCGCCGAGCTCTACCACTCGCAGCTCGAGGGCTACGGGCTCACGCTGGCGCCGCTTGAACGCTGACGCGATCGCAGGCGTCGAGCGCGTCTTCGCGGCGTTCGGCGGCGGCGAAGCTCGCGCGCTGTTCGAGGTGATCGCCGAGGACGCGGTCTGGGTGGTGAACGGGAACGTCCCCGTCGCACAGCGGTACGAAGGACGCGAGCGCATCTTCGACCTGTTCCGCGAGACGCGCCGCCTCACCGACGGCACGTACTTCAGCGAGCTGCGCTGGGCGCTGGCCGACGACGCCCACGCATGCGCCGTGTACCGCGCATCCGGGCAGAGACTCGGGCGCACGCTCGACATCGACCAGGTACTGCTGATCGAGCACACGGACGGCGTCTGGACCCACATCACCGCGATCCCGTCCGACCCGCCCGCGTTCGAGGCGTTCTGGGCCGAATGAAAATCGGTATTCAGCTGCCGGAGGTCGAGCGCGTCGTGCGCCGCGACGAGCTGGCCGGGATGGCACGCGCTGCGGAGGAGCTCGGCTTCGACTCGCTCTGGGTCGGCGACCATCTGCTGTATCGCGGCGACGGCCGCGAAGAGCGCGGGCCGTGGGACTGCTTCACCACACTCGCGTGGCTCGCGGGCATCACCGAGCGGGTCGAGCTCGGGCCGCTCGTGGCGTGCACCGCGTTCCATCCGCCTGGGATCCTCGCGCGCATGTGCGCAGCGATCGACGAGCTGAGCGGCGGACGGTTCGTCGCGGCGCTCGGGGCGGGCTGGAACCAGACCGAGTTCGAGGCGTTCGGCATCCCGTTCGACAACCACGTCTCGCGTTTCGAAGAGGCGTTCGAGATCGTGCGCCGGCTCCTCGCGGGCGAGCGCGTCACGTTCGAGGGGCGCTTCCACACCGTGCGCGACGCGGTGCTGCTCCCGCCGCCGCCGCGGCGACCGAAGCTGATGATCGGCGCGAACAAGCCGCGCATGCTCTCGATCACGCTGCCGCACGTCGACGCGTGGAATACGTGGTTCACGCACTACGCGAACACGGCCGAGGGCTTCGCTGAGCACAACAGGTACGTCAGCGAGCAGGCGGAGAAGGCGGGACGCGACCCGGCGGAGATCGAGCGCAGCGCGTGCGTGCTCGTCGCCGTCGAAGGTGGGCGCGGCGAGCGGAAGCCGGACGTCGATCCGGCGCCCGCCGACGGGTTGAAGACGCATCTCGCAGCGCTCGCGCAGGCCGGGGCGGACGAGGCGATTCTCGTTCTCGACCCCATCGACGAGTCCGCAATTCGTAATCTGCAGTTGTGATCGAGAAGATCCCGTTCGGCCGCACCGGCCACGACAGCACCCGCACGATCTTCGGCGCCGCCGCGCTGATGCACGACCACACGACGCGCGAGGACGCCGACCGTGCGCTCGCGCTGCTGCTCGAGCACGGCGTGAACCACATCGACGTCGCGGCGGCCTACGGTGACGCGGAGGAGTGGATCGCGCCCTGGCCGCTCGACCGCTTCTTCCTCGCGACGAAGACCGGTGAGCGCAAGCGACAGGCGGCCCATGACGAGATCCGGCGGTCGCTCGAGCGGATGGGCGTCGACTCGCTCGACCTGATCCAGCTGCACAACCTCGTCGACCGCGGCGAATGGGAGACTGCGCTGGGCTCGGGCGGCGCGCTCGAAGCGGCGATCGCCGCGCGCGACGAAGGCGTCGTTCGCTTCATCGGCGTCACCGGGCACGGGCTCGACGTCGCGGAGCGCCACCTGCAGAGCCTCGACGCGTTCGACTTCGACTCCGTGCTCCTGCCGTACAACTTCGCGCTGCTGCAGGACGACCGCTACGCGGGGCAGTTCGATGAGCTGCTTGACGCATGCGCCGAGCGTGGCGTCGCGGTGCAGACGATCAAGAGCCTGTCGAAGGGACGCTGGCGCAGCGACGAGCACTACGCGGCGCCGTGGTATGAGCCGCTCACCGATCCCCGCGAGATCGCCGACGCGGTCGCCTGGACGCTCGCGCGCCCGGGCGTGTTCCTGAACACCGTGAGCGATGTCGACCTGCTGCCGCACGTGCTTGGGGCGGCGGCTAACGTCGGCAACGCACCGAGCGACGAGCGCATGCACGAGCTCGACATGCGTCCGCTGTTCGACGCGGCGCACCCCGCTTAGGTCGCCGTCTTCTCCATCAACGCCTCCCACCGCTGCAAGAGCGCCTGCAGGTCCTCGCGCGCTTCGCGGTGCGCCGTGAGCAGCGCCATGTCGCCCCAGTCGTCCGCCAGCTTCGCCTCGAGTTCGGTGACGCGCGCTTCCGCGCGCGCGACCTCACGCTCGACGAGCTCGAGCGCCGTCGGCTCCGGCTTGCGCGGCCGCGGCGCCTTTGCGCGCTTCGGCTTCGGCGGCGCCGCAGTCGCGGCAGGCGGCGGCTCCTCCTGCGCGCGCACGTAGTCGGCCCACCCGCCGGGGTACGAGACGATCTTCTTCCCCTCGACGGCCAGCAGCCTGTGCGCGACCGCGTCGAGCAGCGCGCGGTCGTGCGACACGAGCAGCACCGTGCCGGGGAACGCTTCGAGCGCACGTTCGAGCGCCTCGCGCGACTCGAGGTCGAGGTGGTTCGTCGGCTCGTCGAGCACGAGGAAGTTCGCGCCCGAGGCGACGGTGATCGCCAACGCGAGCCGCCGGCGCTCGCCGCCCGACAGCACGACGACCGCCTTCTCGTGCTCGTCCCAGCCGGAGAAGAGGAACTGCCCGAGCAGCTTCTGCGCCTCGGGCCGCTTCAGCCCGGTGCCACCCATCGCCGCGTCTAGCACCGAGCCGCGCTCGTCGAGCTCCGCCTCGTGTTGCGAGAAGTACGCGGTCTCGACGCCGTGGCCGAGCCGCACCGTGCCGGCCTTCGCATCGAGCGCCCCGAGCATCGTTTCGAGCAGCGTTGTCTTGCCCGAGCCGTTCGGCCCGACAAGGGCGACGTGCTCGCCGCGCTGCACGTAGAACGCAGCGTCGTCGAGCAGCAACTTGTCGCCCGCCTGCACGACGAGGCCGTCGGCGACGACGACGTCGCGACCCGAGCGCGCAGGCTTGAGGAACTCGAACCCGAGCACGCGCTTCCGGTGGTCGGGCGCGAAGACCTGCTGCTTCTTGATGCGCTGGATCTGCTTGAGCTTCGACTGCGCCTGGCTCGCGAGCGACTTCTTGTACCGGAACCGCTCGACGAAGCGCTCGAGGCGCGCGATGTCCTCCGCCTGCCGCGCCGCCGTCTTCGCCTGGTGGATGTCGCGCCCCGCCTGCTCCTGCCGCCAGACGTGCCATGCGCCCGGGAAGTAGACGGACTTGCCGTTCTCGAGCTCGAGCACCGCCGTCGTCACCGCTTCGAGGAACCAGCGGTCGTGCGCGACCAGGATCACGGCCGCGTCGAGCGTGCGCAGCATGTTCTCGAGCCACTCGAGCGATTCGATGTCGAGGTGGTTCGTCGGCTCGTCGAGCAGCAGCAGGTCGGGCTGCGAGGCGAGCGAGCGCGCAAGCGACGCGCGGGTCAGCTCACCGCCCGAGAACGTCTCGAGCGGCCGATCGAGGTCAGCATCCGTGAAACCGAGGCCGCGCACGACCGACGCCGCGCGGTCGCGCCAGTCGTACCCGCCCGCGTGCTCGAGGCGCGCCTGCGCCGCCGAGTACCGGCGAAGCGTCGCGTCGTCGTGCGTGCCCGAGGCCATCGCCTGCTCGAGCGAGCGCAGCTCCTCCTCGACCGCCGCCAGGTCGGAGGTTCCCGCCAGGACGTAGTCCCGCAGCGGGCGCGCGCTCGAAGCGGGCGGCCGCTGGTCGTGGAGCGCAATCCGCGCGCCCTTTTCGAAGGCGAGCTCTCCACCCTCAATTCCTACCTCGCCGGCGAGCGCCCGTAGTAGGGTCGTCTTCCCGGCGCCGTTCGGCCCTGCCAGAGCGAGCCGGTCCGCGCGCTCGACCTTGAACCCGACGCCGTCGAACAGGACGGAGCCAGAGAGCTCCTTCCGGAGCTGTGATGCAACGACAACGGCCATGGGGGGCAAACTACCTCCGAATGCGTTTCGGACTGGCTACGCGCATCCTTCTGGCAGGCGCGATCATCGTCGCGGTGCTGATCGCCGAGTTCCTCGTGATGATCGGCTCCTTCCGCAAGACCGCTCAGGCGACTGACGCGCAGGAAGCTGCGCGCCGTTCAGCGACGACCGCGCAGCAGATCGAGAAGTACGTGCTTGACCTCGAGACGGGCTCGCGCGGCTTCATCATCACCGGGGAGCCGTCCTTCCTGCAGCCGTGGACCACGGCGCGCAAGGAACTGCCGGTCGCGTCCGCGCGCCTGCTTGCGGACGACCCGTCGAATGCGGCGATGGCGATCGACGCATCGTGGCGGTACTACCTGAGCGCGTGGTCGATCCCGCTCGTGCAGCTTGCGCGTCGCGATCCTCCGAAGGCACGCAACCGGCTGACACAGCAGCGTGCCAAGGACACGTTCGACGAAATCCGCCGCCTGATCGACCCGTACGTCTCGCGGCAGAACACGGAGGCGCTTCACCAGCAGCAGCGCATCGACCAGGCCGAGGACCGCGGTCGCAAGACGGTAGGCGCCGGCATCGCTTTGACCGCGCTGCTCTTCCTCATGCTCGTCGCGTTGGCGCTGCGCAGCGCCGTCACGCCGCTCCGGCGCATGGCCGAGGCTGCCAACCAGATCGCGGCCGGCGACCTCGACGCGGTGGTGCCGGAACAAGGCGCGGGCGAGGTCGGGCTGCTCGCGCGCGCGTTCAACCAGATGTCGCGGTCGCTCTCACAGCAGCAGCGCTCGCTCGCCCAGCAGAACCTCGACCTCGAGCGTCTCGCGAACGTTCTGCGCGCCGTGCTCGACTCCACGGTGGACGGCATCCTGCTCTCCGACGCCGAGGGCAACGTGCAGCTCGCGAACCGCCCGATCGTCGAGATGACGCGCGATCTCGGCATGACATTCGAGGGGTCGGTGACCGAGCGCCTGCTGTCGGTCGCGCACCGCATGCAGGACCCCGACGATTTCCGCGCGGCGATGATCTACCTCGGAACGAACCCGGACGAGCCGACGTTCAACGAGTTCGAAGAGGTGCAGAGCGGTCGCGTCTTCCAGGGATGGACCTCTGTCGTGCGTGACGAGAGAGGCGAGTTCATCGGCCGCATCTGGACGATGCGCGACGTCACGCGCCAGCGCGAGCTCGACCGGCTGAAGGACGACTTCGTCGCGACCGTCTCGCATGAGCTGCGCACGCCGCTGACCTCGATGATGGGTTTCCTGCAGATGATCCGCGAGGGTGAGGCCGGCGATCTCACGCCCGAGCAGGACCGCTTCCTCTCGATCGTCTACCGCAGCTCCGAGCGCCTGCAGCGCCTGGTCGGCGACCTGCTGTTCGTCGCGCGGCTCGACGCGAGCGGCATCCAGCTGCAGCCGCAGGACGTACGTCTCGACGAGGTGATGCAGGAGGCGGTCGAATCGATTGCGGCGACGGCGCGGTCACGCGAGCTCGCGCTCGTCGAGGACATCCGCGACGTGCCGCCGATCGAGGCCGACCGCGAGCGGGTGTCGCAGCTGCTCGGCAACCTCCTGTCGAACGCCATGAAGTTCACCCCGTCGGGCGGGACCGTGACCGCGCGCACGTTCCGTGAGAACGGGCACGTGGTGGCGGAGGTCCAGGACACCGGGATCGGCATTCCGATCGCCGAGCAGGACCGGCTGTTCCAGCGGTTCTTCCGGTCGTCGACGGCGACCGCGCAGGCGATCCCCGGCACGGGCCTTGGCCTCGTGATCTCGAAGGCGATCGCCGAGTCGCACGGCGGGACGATCACGGTGCGATCGACGCCGGGCGAGGGGACATGCTTCCGTCTCGAGCTGCCGATCGAGCGAATTCGAACCGAGGAGGACGAGGAGTGATCGCGATCGTGGGGGGCGGCCTTGCAGCCGTGAAGGTGGTCGAGGGCTACCGCGAAGCGGGAGGCACGGGTGAGATCGTGATGTGGTCGCAGGATCCGCACGGCCCGTACCACCGGCCGGGACTGTCGAAGCGTGTCCTCCGCGGCGAAGCGGAGCCCGACTCGGTGCTCGCGCATCCGAGTGAGTGGTACGCCGACAACGGCGTCGACCTGAGGCTCGGCGACGAGGTGCGATCCCTTGACGACATCGAGGCCGAATCGATCGTCCTCGCGACCGGCGCGCGGCCGCGCCCGCTCGGCGACGCGCTGCAGCTCCGCACACTGGACGACTCGGTGGCCCTGAAGCGGGCGGCCGAGAGTGCGAAGACGGCGATCGTCATCGGCGGCGGCTTCATCGGCTCCGAGGTGACGGCCTCGCTGACGCAGCTGGGCGTGCAGGTCACGCAGGTCGTGCGCGAGCCGGGCGTCTTCTGGACGCTCGGGTG
>DASZBP010000318.1:0-13800 GCA_035943915.1 Gaiellaceae bacterium
AGCAGCGCGTAGCGCTCGCGCAGCCGGCGTGAGCGGATCAGCTCGAACACACCGAGCACGAGCAGCAGCGACACGACCGTCGCCGCGATCGAGACTTTGAGAGGCGTCTGGGCGGCGAGGATCATTCGGCGGGGACGATGCGACGGCGGAACAGGCCGACGAAGAGCGCAAGCAGCACCTTCGCCATGTAGTAGATCGAGTGCAGCGCGGTGATCGACGATTGCCCGTGCTCGCGCTCGCGCATGCGCACCGGGACCTCCTGCAGGCGCAGGCGGTGGCGGATCGTCATCACCATGCCCTCGACCTCCGGATAGTCGTGGGGGTAGTCGGCAGCGAAGAGCGCGAGCGCCTTGCGGTTCAGCGCCTGGAAGCCGGAGGTCGTGTCGGTGACGCGCTGCCGCGCGATCAACGAAACGACGGAGGCGAGGATGCGGATGCCGATGCGGCGCACGGCAGACGAGCGGTAGCCCTCCTCGCCCGTGAAGCGCGAGCCGACGACGATGTCGGCGTCGCCCGCGACGACCGGAGCGAGGACCTTCGGCAGCTCGCTCGGGTCGTGCTGGCCGTCGCCGTCGCAGCGCACGGCGAGCTCGTAGCCGTTCTCCCACGCGTACCGGAATCCGGTCTGCACGGCGCCGCCGATGCCGAGGTTGAACGGCAGCCTGACGACGTGCGCACCGTGGGCGCGAGCGACGTCGGCGGTCGCGTCCGTCGAGCCGTCCGAGACGACGACGACGTCGAAGCCTCCGTCGAACGCGCGCAACTCGTCGACGACGCGGCCGATGTTCTTCGCCTCGTTGTACGCAGGCACGATCGCGATGCGCTTAGACGCCGACACGCTCTCGCAATCCGATCAGCTCGAGGATCTGACGTGCCCGATGCCGGTACGTGTGCTCGTCGAGCACGCGCGCGCGGGCGCGGCGGCCCATCTCCTCTGCTTGCCCAGGGTCGTCGAGCAGCTGCCGGTACGCCGCGACGGCCTCGTCCTTCGAATTGACGACGAGCAGCTCGGAGCCCGGCTCGAACCAGCTCTCGAGGCCGTCGTACGGGTTGCTGACGATCGCCGCGCCTGCAGACGCGAGCTCGAACGGGCGGCACGACGACGAGGCGTGGACCGTCGCGTGCGGCTTGCGCGTGATGCAGAGGTTGATGCGAGCAGAGCTGATCGCGCGCGGGAACGCGTTGAACGGGACGTCGCCGATCGCGCGCGCGCGGCCCCGCTCGTCGAAGTCACGGCCGCCTAGCGCGAAGTCGGCGTCGAGCTCACGCGACGGCTCCGTGATCATCGCGTCCATCCAGTCGCGCCGAAACTTGGCGCCGTAGCCGTAGAAGAAGACGTCCATCTCCTTCGCGACCGGCTGCGGCGCGAAGAACTCGGGATCGGCGCCCCAGAAGACCGCTTCGGCGCGGCGCGCCCCGAGCTCGCGCAGCCGGTCGAGCCCGCCTGCGGAGTTCGAGAGGAGCAGGTCGTACTCGGACGGGTCGCCGCCGTGGTACCAGTTGAATCCCGTGTCCATGCCGCCGAACTCGGGCAGGCTCATCGGCACGTCGCCGTCGTAGAAGACGATCGGGATGTCGAACTTCGCGCGCAGCGCAGTCGGGATGCCGCGCAGATGTGCCATCGGGACGGTGAAGACGATGAGCGCGTCCGGCCGCTCGGTGGCAATCACGCGCTCGAGGTGCCTCTGCCAGCGCGGCGTGACCCAGCGCCGGATCACCTCGAGCGTCATCCGGTCGGCGACGCCGACGTCCGGGTTCTCCTCCGAGCGCCGCAGGAGCGAGTCGCCCTTGACCCGCGCAACCGCGTCCCGCGCCCGCGCGAACGACTCGCCCTCAAGGTACGTCGGGTTCGCGGCCGTGCGCCACCACGGGGTCTCGACCGGGCGGCCGCGGTACGGCGCCACGATCAGATCGACGCCCTCCTCGTTCAGCGCCTTCCAGATCTGCCACCAGGCCGGCGTGCAGCCGTAGCGGAAGTCGAGGTCGATCGCGCTCGCGACGGCGAGGATCTTCATGGCGCCAAGTGTCTCAGGCGGGGGTTACGGCGCGGTAAACGCCTAATACGCGCCCTTGCGCGAGAACACCGCGAACGGGGTCTTGAAGAGAATCGTGATGTCGAGCCAGACCGACCAGTTCTCGAGGTAGTAGAAGTCGAGCCGTACGAGGTCGTCGAACGTGAGGTCGGAGCGGCCGGCGACCTGCCAGAGCCCCGTCATGCCGGGCAGGACGTTGTAGCGGCGGCGGTGCCACGACTCGAGGCGGTCATAGTCACGGAGCGGCAGCGGCCGCGGGCCGACGAGGGACATCTCGCCGCGCAGCACGTTCAGCACGTTCGGCACCTCGTCGAGCGAGAAGCGCCGCAGCACGCGACCGACGCGCGTCACGCGCGGGTCGTCGCGAATCTTGAACAGCGCGCCGCTTGCCTCGTTCTGCGACTCGAGCTTCTCCTGAAGGTTCGCCGCATCGGCGTGCATCGTGCGGAACTTGAGCATCCGGAACGATTGCTCGCCAAGCCCCACGCGCGGGTCGGCGTACAGCACGGGGCCACGCGACGTGAGCTTGATCATCAGTGCGATGACGAGCCACACCGGGATGCCGACAACGACGATCAAGGTCGCAACGACGATGTCGAACACGCGTTTGGACAGCCACTCGGTGCCCGCGAAGATCGGCGGCCGCAGCTCGAACAGCGGCAGGCCCTGGCCCGGCACGTACTCGCCGCGCTCGATCAGCAGCTCCGTCGTGCGCGGCGCGACACGCACCTTCACGCCGCGGCGATGCGCCGCCTCGACGATCTCGAGCAGCCGCGCCTCGTCGAGCCCCGAGTCCGCCACGATCAGCTCGTCGAGCGCCTCGCGCGCGAGCAGCGACTCCACGTCCGGCCCCGGCTCGACCTCGCCGGCGAAGTGGTAGTCGATGCCGCCGCGGCTCGAGCCGAGCGTCTCCCGGAGATGCGCGAGCTGCGCCTGGCTGCCGACGAGCGCCGCTTTCCGCCGCACGCCGGCAACGCGCATGACGTTGCCTGTGACCATCTCGTAGCAGGCGCGGAACAGCGAGATCAGCGCCGCGACGACCAGCGCGCCGACGACGTAGAGACCGAACGTCTGGAAATGCTGGCCGGTGCCGATCGCGAATGCGAGCGATAGCGCCGCAACGAGGATGACACTCGGGATAACGCGCCCCGCGCCCTCGCGCGTCTCGCGCGGCGCGTAGAGCTTCGCCTGCCAGAACACGAGCACGAGCATCAGGATCAGGAACGCGAGCCAGCCCGTCTCCTGATCCCAGAGCAGCCCCCACAGCACCGGCCTCGGGTCGAAGACGAGCGCGCGCAACGCGAGCGCGACGTACAGCCCGACGACGAGCCCGCCGACGTCGACGGTCGCCAGCGCGACGATGCTGACGATCCGCCGCAGCAGCGACTTAATCGGCGTCGACGAGAGGAGATACGGGGTGGCGGCGCGGACATCCTCCGGCCGGCCCTCGGTCGTGCTGGACGTCACGAGGCGATGGTAGCCAGGGGCGCGCCGGCAGCCCGCCGGGCGAGCTCGTCGACGGAAAGCGGCGTGCGCCGCGCCCGCAGCGCGTAGAGCAGCCCGTAGAGCGCCGCAGCGCGCTTCCGGTCGGTGAGCTCCCAGTCGTGGAAGTGCACGTGTACCAGCCCGTCGAGCGCGAGCAGCCCGCGCGCGAGCATCCCCAGCGAGTGCGTCGCCGGCAGCTCGAGGAGCTCCGCGCCGCTTGGCAGCGACACGCGCGCCGGTCCGGCGAGCTGGAGCCGCGGTGCGTCCTCGGCGAGATACGCCTGGCGGAACGTCGTTGCCGTGCAGTCCACGTAGCCGAACCCGGCGAGCACCTCCGCCAGCGGCGTGTCGAGGTACCAGCCGCCGCCGCAGAAGAAGCCCGGCTCGAGCCGGCGGTCGCGCAGCCACTCTGCCTCCCGCCGCACATGCGCCGCCGCGTCGGTGTCCCCGACGGGCCGTGCCTGCGAGACGCCGCCCCAGTGCGTGTGGTGGCCGAGCGGCGCCAGGGCTGCCGCGGTGCGCGCACGGGCCAGCCAGACCTGCTCGTCCTCCCCGTCCGCGGGCGGCCGCATCAGGGGCGTGACGACGAACCCGGCGGGCCGCCGGTGGAGCAGGCGCTCGAAGGCGGCCCACACCTGGTCGTCGAGCGGTCGTTCGACGTGGCAGGAAACGACCGCGTAGCGTTGCAAGCTCTCCACGTGCGCATCTTCGCAACAAGACGTGCGGCCGTCCTCGTGGCGGTCGCAGCCGCCCTCCCCCGCCTGGTCGTGCTCCTCGCAGAGCGGGGGAACATTCTCTCGGCCTACACCGAGAAGAGCGACACGTTCGCGCAGACGTTCGTCAAGACCGGGACGTTCGGATTCATCCCCGGCGTCCCTTCGGCGAGCACGCAGCCGCTGTACGGCTACTTCCTGATCCCCCTCTACTGGGTCTTCGGCCGGCACTGGCTGGTTGTCGGGCTCGCGCAGATCGCCGTGGCGACGACGACCGCGCTGCTCGTCTACGCGATCGGCAAGCGCGTCGCGCCGCGCTTCGCTGCTCTTGCGGCGATCGTCGCGACGCTCAACCCGTACCTGATCTGGCACGACGTCCACGTCAACCGCGAGATCCTCGACCAGCTCGTGCTCGTCGCCCTGGTGCTCACGGTGATCGTCGCGGTCGCACGCCGCTCGCTTGCGCTCGTCACGCTTGCGGGCGCCCTGTGCGGCGTCGCGATCCTCGGGAACAGCCGCCTCAGCGCCGTGCCGGTGCTCGTCGCGATCTACGTCGCGTCGCGCCTACCCGCGCAACGCGTTCTCGCCGTCGTCGCGATCCTCGCCGCGGCAGCGCTCGTCGTCTCACCGTGGGTGATCCGCAACAAGGTCTCGATCGGCTGCTTCGCAGTGACGACCGACGGTCGTGCGTTGTGGAAGGCGAACAACGCGAACACGTACAGCGTGCTCGCGCACGGCGGCTGGATCGACGACGTGCCACAGGACGGGCTGCCGCCGACCGCACAGGCCGCGTACGACCACTGGCTGCAGACGGGCCAGATCGAGCCCGTGAACGAGTGCAGGCAGATGACGGAGTTCGAGCACAAGACGTTCGTCTTCTGGCGCCATCACCCCGGGGAGAAGGCGAAGCTGATGGCGCAGGCGACCTGGCTGCTCTGGGATCCCCGCTCGCACGAGACGCAGGGCCGCTCCGGCAAGGGCACGTGGCGCGACACCGCGCGGCGTGTCGTCGAGCCCGTCTACATGATCCCGCTCTACGCGCTGGCGATCGTCGGGCTGTTCGTCGCGGCGCGCTGGTTCGCGGTGCTCGCGGGGCTGCTGCTCGCGTACAACACCGCCACAGCGATGGCGTTCGCGGGGACAACGCGCTACCGCGTTCCGTTCGACTTCCTGCTCGTGCTGCTCGCCGCGTGTGCCGTGTCGCGGTACACGCGCTCGACGCCTTCCACCGCTGCCTCCGGCGAGAACTGAGCGAGCGCACGGGCGCGCGCTGCGGCGCCCATCGAACGCACGCGCTCGGGATCGCGGGCGAGCGCGACGATCGCAGCCGCGAGGCCGTCGGGCTCGACGACGAGACCCGTCTCGCGGTCGGCCACGATCTCGGGCAGGCCGCCGACGTTCGTGACGATCGCGGCGCGCCCGCGCTCCGCGGCCTCGAGCGCGACCATGCCGAACCCCTCGCCGCGTGAGGGGACGACGGCGATCGCGTTGCGCTCGAACACGGGCTGGATCGGCACCACGCGGCCGAGGAAGGTGACGCCCGCCTGCGGCTCGAAGCTGAGCGGCCCCGCGCCCGCGATCTCGAGCGTGAGCTCCGGGACCTTGGCGCGGGCCTCGGCGAAAGCACGGAGCAGCGTGTCGAAGCCCTTGATCGGGATCAGCCGGCCGACCGCGACGAGCTTCGGCTCGGCGGGCGGAGGCGGCGGCTCGGCGCCCGGCTCGATGCCGTAGTGGACGACCGTGAACGCATCACGGTCGAAGCCCTCTGTCGCCGCCAGGTAGTCGGCGAGCCCGGTCGAGATGGCGATCTGCCGGTGCGCGAACCGCGCCGCTGCGCGATCTGCGAGCGCGACCGCGCGTGACGCGCGAAACTCGTTGAACCCGTGCTTCGTGCTGACACGCAAGGGCACGCGCGCGAGCGCGGCTGCCGGCAGCGCGTGCAGGTCGGCATGCACGAGGTGCGTGTGGACGATGTCCGGCCGCCGCGACGCCAGCCGGGCGAAGACGAGCGGATCGACGTCGGCCCGCATGCGCCATGCCTCCGTCGGCACGTCCTGGTCACGCATGCGCTGCACGAACTCCGCCGCGCCGGGCTCACCCTGGTGCAGCACGATCATCGACGCGTCCCATCCGCGTTTGCGCAGCGTAGGCACGAGGTCGAGCAGGTGCGCCTCCGACCCGGAGACGCCCGACACCTTCTGCACGTGCACGACCCTCATACGAGACCGAGCATCGCATCGGCCCAGTGCTCGACGGAGTGCTCGCGCTGGACACGCGCACGCAGCTCGTGCCCTAGAGCCTCCCGGTCGAGCGCGGCGAGCGCGGTGAGCTTCTGCGCGAGTTGCTCGACATTGCCGCGCTCGAAGCGCAGCTCTTCGGGCAGCAGCGACGCGAAGCCGGGATTCGACGCGAGCACCGGGACACAGCTCGCGCAAGCCTCGAACACCACCTTGTCGAGCGATCCCTCGGCGGCAGCATTGACGAGCACGTCGGTGCGCGCGAACACCGCCGGCAGCTCCGCTCGCGTGACGGGAGCCTGGACGGGCACGCCGAGGCTCGCGCGGTACGCGCGCTCCTCGTCGGTGTCAGACGGCCCGCGGATCTCGAGGTCGACCTGCGCAAGACGGGCCGCGGCGACGATCGAGTCGAGTGCCTTTGCAGGCGACGTGCGGCCGAGGGCGAGCGCGTGCAGCGTCTCGTTGCCCGGATCGGGCCGGCACGGGAACTCCGACACGTCGATGCCGTGGCCGATCGCATGCACCTTCGGCGACGCGAAGGGGAACGACGTCCGATCGACCGTCGCGATCGCCTTTGCCACGCGCTCGGCAGCGCGTAGGGTCGCGCTGTTCCGCCAGTGCGTGAACCAGAGCAGGATCGGCACACGCGCAGGGACGCACAGCGGCGCAGCGAGCACGGCGTAGATCGGGCTCATGTGCGCGATCACCGCCTGGGGCCGCATCTCCCGCGCAAGCGCCGCGGTGAAGCGCACGGTGCGCTCCAGCTGCGTCGACGCGCCGAACGTGCGGACGCGGCAGTTCGCAGGGAGGACGCCCGGCTCCGCGCGCAGCGCGAGCACCGTCATCTCGTCGCAACGCTCGGCGAGCGCGCGCACCATCGGAACGACCGCGCCGAGCGCGGGACTTCGGGGATCCACCGCCTGCGTGATGAAGACGACCTTCACAGGACGTCCTCGACGAGCCGCGCCACGCGCCGCGCGTACTCCTCCGGCGAGACCAACAGGACCTCGCCCGAAGGCTGGGCACGCGCCGCGAGCTTCTCCGCCAGTGCGCGGTCGGTCGCGACGCGGACGAGCGCGTCGGCGAGCGCCTGCGCGTCGCCCGGCGGAACGAGCAGGCCGTTGTCCCCGTCGGTGATCGCGTTCGGGATTCCGCCCGCACGGCTGCCGACGACCGGCCGGCCGCGCGCGAGGACCTCGATGACGACGCGGGGCAGGCCTTCGGAGAACGACGGGAGCACGAGCGCCCACGAGCGGTCGAACAGCTCGGACAGCTCCGCCGGCGACTTGCGGCGGTGCCAGACCGTCTGCTCCGAGACGTCGCGCAGCAGCTGCTCGACGACCGCGACGCGCGGGCCGTCACCGACGAGCTCGAGCGTGACGCCCGGCAGTTGCGGCGCCGCGATCCGCCACGCAGCGGCGAGGCCGTCGATGTTCTTGTAGCGCTCGAGCACGCCGACGAATGCGTAGTGCGCCTGCTCGGGCAGCGGCACCGGAGGTGACGCGGTGAACGCGTCGGTCTCCGTGTACGCCTGGAAGATCGCGACCGGCTCGACGCCGACCTTGCGCACGAGCCCCGCGGTGAACTCGGACACGGTGCGCACAGCGTCGACATGGCGCACCGACCACGCGGCAGCGCGATCCGCGAACGGCGCGAGCGTGGACCGGAGCGACGACCCGTACAGGCGCGTCGCCGTGTGCCAGTCGCCGTGGATCTCCACGATCACCTTCGTCCTCACGCCCGACATGCGGCGGCCGGCCAGCGCGGCGATCGCCTCGTACGGGCTCTGTGCGATCACGGCGTCGGGCTTGAAGCTGCGCAGCTCGCGCGCGATCGCGAACGGGAGGCGCGCGTAGAACAGCGGCCCGTCGAGCGGCAGCCGGCGCAGCAGGACGAACCGATCCGGCGGCGTGTTCCCGTCCGCGCTCGAGCCGATCACGCGGTAGTCGATGACGTTGCCGAGCGCTTCGAACTTGTGCGCCTGCGTGACGGCGAGCGGGCTCGTGTAGCGCATACGGCCCGCGAAGAGGACGCGGCGCATCAGGCGGCCGCCCTCTCCAGGATCTCGAGCAACCGTCCGTACACGCGGTCGGCACTGTAGTCCGCGATCGAGGCTCGGGCGTTCGCGCGCAGCCGGTCGATGTCTCCGAGCCCGCGGCGGATCGCGTCCGCGAGCGCGTCGACGTCGTTGGGGGACACCAGCAAGCCGTTCTCGCCGTCGTGCACGACCTCGGGCACTCCGCCGACCGCGGTCGAGATCACCGGCGTGCCGGCGGCGAGCGACTCGACGACGCTGTGGGGGAAGTTCTCCCAGCTCGAGGAGAGGAGCGACGCGTCGCCGGCGCAGAACAGCTCGAGCACCTGCTCGCGCGGCAGCGGCCCGAGGAAGCGCGCGTAGCCCAGCGCCTCGAGGCGCGAGCGCTCGGGGCCCTCGCCCGCGATCGCGAGCGCCACGCCGGCGCGCTTCGCCGCTTCGATCCCGACCTCGAGCGACTTCGGCAGTGCGAGGCGGCCGGCGAAGACGAGCGTCGGCCCGTCGAAGCCGAATCGCGAACGCAGCGCGTCGCGGTCGAGCGGCGGAACGTGCGGCGCAGGGTTCGGGAGCACGGTGACGTCCTTCACGCCCCAGGCGCGCGCCAGCTCGCCGAGGTACGCGCTTGGCGTGATGACGTGAGCAGCGCGCGTCGCGATCGCGTCGCGCGCGGCGCGGAGCGGAAGCGTCACGGGCGAGCGCTCGCGCTGGAAATCGCCAAGCGTCGCGTGCGTCAGCCCGCGGCGGCGTGCGCGCTCGTACGCCGGGTCGGCGGTCAGCTTCACGACGTACGGCGTGTGCGCCGCCAGCGAGCCGGTGCCCGAGCGTCCGAACATGCCGGTCGTGTAGACGACGTCAGCCTGCTTCGCGAGCAACGCGATGCGGCGGAAGGCGTGCAGATGGCGCAGCGGGGACGCTCGGTCGACCCAGTCGACGGGATACGCCTCGGGCGCCGGGGGCGCTCCGGCGCTGATCAGGACGTGCGGCGCGTGGCCGCGTGCGAGCAGGAACTCCGCGACCTCGGGTGCATGGCTCGCGGGGCCGCCGACGTCGGGCGGCCAGATCCCCGAGACGATCAGGACCTTCACACGACCTCCGCGGGCGCGACGTTCGCGAGCGCGTCGCGCAGCGAGTAGAGCAGCCACGCCCACACGACGACGAACACGCCGGTTGACACGAGCATCGCGAGTGCGCCGCCGGTGGCGCCCCAGTAGTGCGCGAACACCACGAGCAGCGGAATGAACACCGCGACCTCGATCGCGTGCGACACCACACGCAGGTTCGGCCGGCCGATCGACACGGGCAGCGTCTTCGAGAAGCCGGAGATGAACTGCAGCGCGCCGACGAACAGCACGATGCGTGCCGCCGTCGTCGCATGCAGCCGGTACCGGTGACCGTAGATCTCCATCACGTACGGCGTCAGGAACCAGCCCACCGGCACGACGACGAACATGACGACCGTCGACAGGACGATGTAACGGAAGAGCAGCCGCCGCACACGATCGCGATGCCCACGCTCGTAGTCCGCCGTCTGCTCCGCGAGCAGCACGAGCCGCGCCGGGCCGCTGATCGCCGCCATCGCCGTCAGCGGGGACTGCGCGATGCGGAAGTACGCCGCTTGCCAGAACGGCGCGATCGCTCCGATCAACCAGGTTCCGAGGGTCGCGCGTCCCGAGGTCAGGCTGGTCGCCGCGCTCGAGCTGACGATGAAGCGACGAAGGTCGGCGGCGTCCTCCGCGAGCGGGCGGCTCTTGTGAATCGGGAAGTCCCGCCAGGCGCGCCAGCCGGTGCTCGTGATCGCCAGCGACGACACGATCTGGCCGACCAGCAATCCCACCATCGCGCCGAGCACGCCCTGCGTCGACCCGATCGCGACGCCCGCGAGCCGCGCTCCCATGCCGACGGTGTAGAACCACGCGCGCACGTGCAGCCGCTCCCGCAGGATCAGCGCACAGCCGGCGATCGTCTCGGTGGCCTGCGCGAGCGGCACGAACGCCCCGGCGACGAGTGGCCAGGCAAGGCCGTGCTGCCCGCTCCAGATCTGGCCCGAGAATGGCGCCAGCGCCGCGATCACGACGAGCGCGAGCACGCCGCCGACGAGCTTGAAGCCGAGCGCGACCTCGAACAGCCGCCGCAGGCGACCCCAGTCCTCGGCAGTCACGTAGCGGAAGCCGTACTTGATCAGCGCCTCGTCGACGGTCAGGTCGAGCAGCATCTGGAAGAAGCCGACGATCGAGAACACGACCGCGAACGCCGCGAATCCGTTGCCGAGGATGCGTGAAGCCGCGACGGTGGTGCCGACGCCCAGGATTGTGGCCGCGTAGACGCCAACGGCCGTCGTCGACCTGCGGCGTGCTGCAGAGGCCATCGCGAGCGCGGATTATAGTCGGGCGAGTTTGAGGAAATTGTTCAGCGGCGCATCGCCTGCGGCTCTGGTGCTGGCGCTCGCCGTCCCATTTGTCTTCCTGCACACCCACTACCAGCCCCACCTGGCGGCAGGGCAGGTCGACGTGGACCTCACCGACCTCGCGATGCTGGCGGCGCTCGGCGCGGCGATCTGGGACGGCCGCACGCGCGGCTGGGCGCCGCTGCGGGCCGCCGCATCCATCTGGCGGCCCCTTGGGGCCTTCCTCGTCCTGCTGCTGCTGAGCCTGCTCTGGGCGCGGCACTACGACCCGGCGTACGGGCTGGGCCACCACCTCGTCAGCGCGCTCAAGTTCTGCGAGTACGTCGTGCTCGCACCGGCTGCCGCACTCGCGCTGCGCACGCGCGACGACCGGCGCGTGTTCCTCTGGGCGGTCGCGCTGTGGACGTCGTTCCTCTCCCTGATCGCGCTGCTGCAGTTCCTCGGGCTCGTGCACGAGTTCGAGGGAAGGCGGCCCGAGCAGCGCGAGCCGTCCTACATCGGCATCCACGATCTCGGCGCGCTCGCCGGCGCTGCGCTGAGCATGCTCTTCGCGTCGATCGTCCTGCCGCCGGTCCGTTCGCGCGCCCGCGTCGCCGGCATCGCGGGCGCGTTCGGCGTGGCGCTCGCGGCGGCATTCGACGCGGTCGGTGGGACCTGCGTCGCCGCGATCGCGATCTGGGGCGTTGCGCGCCGGCGCGCGCGGATCTCCGCCGTGCGAACGGTGTCGCTCGTCGTGCTGTGCGCGGTCGTCACGGTCGCGGCGGTCCAGCTGCGCAGCAACACGATCGTCAGCTTCCTCTCGTTCCTCGGCGTGCGGCCTCCCGCGCAGTCGACGAGCACCGGCGGCGTCGAGAGCTGGCAGCAGCGCGTGCTGCTCGGCTACATCGGCGTGAAGATCTGGGAGGACCACCTCGTCGTCGGAACCGGGTGGCAGGAGTCCGAGTTGCCGCACGCGTTCGAACCGCACCTTGCGGCGGCACGCGAGCGGTTCTCCTCTCAGCCTGCGCAGGCGTTCCCGTCGCCGCAGCACGAATGGGGCGTGCAGAACGGCGTGGTGCAGACGCTCTCCGATCTGGGCATCGTCGGCCTCGTGCTGCTCGCGGCGTTCTTCTTCGCGGCCTTCCGCCTGCTCGTGCGCGTCGCGCTGCGGGCGCCGCCTGCGCTCGCGCGGCAGGCGCTCGCGACGACGGGCTGGGTGCTGCTCTCGCTCGCCGTGTTCACCGGGACGGGCCTGCTCGCCGGCGCTCCGATCGACGCGGAGATCTGGCTCGGGCTCGGGCTTGCAGCGGCGCTTCACCACGAGTTCCTCACAGAGTCCGACTAGGCTCGCGCCGTGAGCGACCTCGACAGGACGTGGCCCGGCCGCGACCACCGGCACCCGCTCCGGTCGCGCGCGAACTGGTCGATCAGGCGGCCGCTCGCCGAGTGGCTGCAGCGCGAGGGCACCGCCGCCGCGGGCAAGCGCGTGCTCGACGTCGGCTGCGGCATCAAGCCGTACTACCCCTGGTTCGCCGACGCCGCGTCGTACGTCGGTGTCGACGTGAAGGAGAACGTCGAGGCCGACCTTGTCGGTCACGTGGAGGAGCTACCCGTGGAAGACGGCTCGTTCGACGTGGTGCTCTGCACACAGGTGCTCGAGCACGTCGACGACCCTGCGCGTGCGGTCGTCGAGCTGGCTCGCGTGACCGCGCCCGGGGGGCGCGTGCTCGCCTCGACCCACGGGGTGATGCTGTACCACCCGAACCCGCAGGATCTCTGGCGCTGGACGCACACCGGCCTGCAGCGGCTGTTCGAGAACGGCGGCGGCTGGTCGGATGTCACCGTCGCGCCCGGCGCGGGGTCGGCAGAGTGCCTGGCGATGCTCACGGGCAACTACCTGCACCTGCTGGCGAAGCGCGCCGGCTCCGAGGCGCTCGCGCGGCCGTTCGTGTCTGCGCTGAACGCCGGCGCCTACGCTCTCGACCGGCGCGTGTCGATGCTGCGCGAGCCGATCCCCGGCGCGCTCTTCGCGAACCTGCACGTGACCGCGGTGAAAGCGTGAAAGTCCTCGTCACCGGCGGCGCAGGCTTCATCGGCTCGAACCTCGTGCGCGCGCTGCTCGAGCGCGGCGACGACGTGCGCGTGCTCGACAACTTCTCGACCGGCTACCGGTCGAACCTCGACGGCCTCGACATCGAGATCGTCGAGGGCGAGCTGCGCTCGTACGAGCGTGTGCACAACGCAGTGCGCGGAGTGGAGCTCGTGTTCCACCTCGGCGCGCTCGGCTCGGTGCCGCGTTCCGTGCAGGACCCGCTCACCTCGAGCGCGGTCAACATCGAGGGAACACTCAACGTGCTGCTCGCCGCGCGCGACGAGAATGTGCGCCGCGTCGTCTACTCGTCCAGCTCGTCCGTGTACGGCACGGCGCGCGAGCTCCCGGTGACCGAGGCGCTGGCGCCCGATCCGCTTTCGCCGTACGGCGTCGCGAAGCTCGCGGCCGAGCGCTACTGCGTCGCGTTCTCGCGCGTCTACGAGAGCTTCGAGAGCGTCGTCGTGCGCTACTTCAACGTCTTCGGCCCGCGCCAGAGCCCGAACTCGGTGTACGCCGCGGTGATCCCGCTGTTCATCCGCGCGATCGACGCCGGCGAGCCGATCTTCATCGACGGCGACGGCGAGCAGAGCCGCGACTTCACGTACGTCGACAACGTCGTCGACGGGACGCTCCGTGCGGGCCTGACCGAAGGCGTGAACGGTCGCATCTTCAACATCGCCGGCAGCGCGCCAGCGACAGTGAACGAGGTCGCCGACCACATCGGGCGAATCCTCGGCAAGGAGGTCAAGCGCGAGCACCGGCCGTCGCGCGCCGGGGACATCCGCGCGTCGTGGGCCGACAACACCGCGGCGCGCGAGGCAC
>DASZBP010000319.1:0-12048 GCA_035943915.1 Gaiellaceae bacterium
GCGCCCATGCCGCCGGTGTTCGGGCCGGTGTCGCCGTCGCCGATCCGCTTGAAGTCCTGGGCCGCGGGGAGCGCGAGCACGTCGCGGCCGTCCGTGAGCGCGAACACCGAGACCTCGTCGCCCTCGAGCAGCTCCTCGATCACGGTTCCGCCACCGAAGCCCGACGCGGCGAGCAGCGCGGCGTCGAGCTCTTCGTTCGTGTGGCAGACGTAGACGCCCTTGCCGGCGGCGAGCCCGTCGGCCTTGACGACGCACGGCGTGCGCGCGATCGACAGCGCCTCCGCCGTCGGCACGCCCGCCGCGCGCATGACCTCTTTCGCGAACGTCTTCGACCCCTCGATCCGCGCGGCTTCAGCGCCGGGCCCGACGACGGCGACGCCCGCCAGGCGCAACTCGTCGGCGACGCCGGCGACGAGCGGCGCCTCGGGGCCGATCACGACGAGGTCGGCGTCGATCGCGTGCGCGAGCGCGAGCAGGCCGTCACCGTCGGTCGCGCGCACGGGGTGGCAGATGCCGAGCTGCGCGATACCGGGATTGCCTGGTGCGGCGTGGAGCTCGCTCAGCAGCGGGCTCTGGCAGATCCGCCAGGCGAGCGCATGCTCACGCGCACCTGACCCGACGACGACCACCTTCACGCGGCGAGTCTACTGCGGCGGTTTGGCGGAGCCGCCTGCGCGGAACGCCCCTCCGCATGGAAGAGCCAGGCATCGACAGACACCAGTGGATCACGGAGTACGAGGCGCTCGAGGAGGAGACGCGCGAGTCGCCCGCGGAAGCGTTGAGCGACCTCGACGACCTCGTCGCACGGATGATGACCGCCCGCGGTTTTGCGCTCGCGGAGCGTGACGGCGAGGACGGGATCGAGCACGACGCCACCAGGGAGTTCGCGAACGCGCGCCTGATCACTCGCCAGTTCGGAGACGGGGAGGACGTCGACCCCGGCGACATCGCGTACGCGGTGAACGCCTATCGCGACCTCTACTCGTCGCTGCTCGACTTCGGGCCGGAGCGCGGCACCGCGGCCTGAGCCTCGTCGCGCTTGCGCTGCTCGGCAAGCCGTTGCCACCGTTGCTCGTCCGGGTCGTCCTTCCAGCCGCGAAGGAAGACCCAGACGATCACGATTGTCAGCGTGACGGGAACGACGATCGAGACGAGGATGATGACGTCGTTCGCGTTCAAGCGAGAACGCTGTCGCGCGAGGCGCCGACGCCGACCAGCTCGATCGGCACCTCGAGCTCGCGCTCGACGAACTCGACGTACGCGCGCGCAGCAGGCGGCAGGTCGGCGACCGTCGAGCAGTCGTCGAGCGGCTGCTCCCAGCCTGCGAGCGTCTCCCACACCGGCTCGGCGTGGTGGAAATCGGACTGGTGTGCCGGAAGATGCTGCGTCTCGCTGCCGTCGCGCGTTCGGTAGCGAACGCAGACCGGCAGCTCGGCGAAATCGGAGAGTACGTCGAGCTTCGTCAGCGCGAGCGACGTGATCCCGTTCACGCGCACCGCGTAGCGCAGCGCGACGAGGTCGAGCCAGCCGCAGCGGCGCTCGCGCCCGGTCACCGTCCCGTACTCGCCGCCCAGCTCGCGCAGCTTCGCCTGCGTCTCGCCGGGGATCTCCGACGGGAACGGCCCTTCGCCGACGCGCGTCACGTACGCCTTGGAGACGCCGAGCACGCGGTCGATGCGATTCGGGCCGATGCCGACGCCGGTCGCGGCGCCCGATGCAATCGGGTTCGAGGACGTGACGAACGGATACGTGCCGTGGTCGAGATCGAGCATCGTGCCCTGCGCGCTCTCGAACAGCACGCGCTGTCCGTCGCGCAATGCCTCGTCGACGAGCAGCGACACGTCGCCGACGAACGGTGCGAGCCGCTCGGCATAGCCGGCGAACCGTGACCACACATCCTCGAGGTCGAACGGCTCCGATTCGTAGACGCGCTCGAGCCACAGGTTCTTCTCGGCGAGCGCGAGCTCGATCTTCTGGCGCAGGATCTTCGCGTCGAGCAGGTCCTGCACCCGGATCCCAATGCGCGACGCCTTGTCGGCGTACGCGGGGCCGATGCCGCGGCGCGTCGTGCCGATCTGCAGCTTGCCGAGACGCCGCTCCGACGCCTGGTCGATCGCGAGATGCCACGGCATGATCAAGTGCGCGTTCCCGGAGACGGCGACGATCGACGGGTCGACACCGCGCTCGCTCAGCAGGTCGATCTCACCGAGCAGCACTTCCGGATCGACGACGCAACCCGCGCCGATGACCGACGTCGTGCCGGAGACGACCCCGCTCGGCAGCTGGCGCAGCTTCCAGGTCTCGCCGCCGGCGATGATCGTGTGCCCGGCGTTGGGCCCGCCTTGATAGCGGCACACGACATCCGACTCCTGGGCGAGCAGATCGACGATTTTCCCCTTGCCTTCATCGCCCCACTGCGCGCCGACCACGACGGTCGCTGGCACTTGCCCGAGTCTAGTGGGCGAGTCGGCCGCCCGCGGCACGCACCAGCAGCGCGGCGACGAGCGCGAGCACGAACGACGTCGGCGGCCCGGTCAGCCAGCCGCGCACGATGCCGAGCAGCGTCTTGCGGTGGACGGCATCGGGCCGCGCCCCGGCCATCGCTCCGACGAGCGCCTGGTTCATCGATGTGAAGTAGCCGAACGACACCGCGACGAGGATCACCGCCGCCTGGACGAGCTGCGCGGCAGTCGCCGTCGCGCGGTCGACCTCCACGATGTCGAACGCCACGCGGTCGAGCAGGCCGCGCCCGGTGATCAGCACGCCGAGCGCGAGCCCAACGCCGCAGAGGAGCCCGGCCCAGTGCGCGCCGAGGACGCCGGGGCCGACGAGCGCGCCGCTCGCGAGCGCGACGTCGTTCGCGCCCATCGCAAAGGATGCGAGCGCCCCGACGATCACCAGTCCCGCACCGACCCGCTGCAGCCGCCCGAACGTGCGCCCGAAGACGTAGCCGAGCACCGCAGCGGCGGGCGGCGCGATCACCCAGATGACGGCGAGCGTCCCGATCGTTCGCCAGTGGACGCCGATCGAAGCGCCGACCGCGGCGCCGACGACGGAGCCGACGAGGAGCTGGATCGTCGACGTCGGGACGCGGAGCCGGTTGTATGCGGCCGTCACCGCGAACGCGACGGCGACGACGACGATCTCGCCGAGCCGGGTCGGCGTCGCGTCGATCAGCTTCCGGCCAACGGTCGTGGCGACCTTGCCGCTCGCGGTCGCTGCGCCGACCAGCGCGAGCGGTGCCATGATCGCCAGCGCCACCCGCGCCCGAACCGCGCCGAGCGCGTACGGCATTCCCATGCACGCGCCGGTGTAGTGCGAGCCGATCGACCACGCGAACGAGAACGCGAGCGCGACGAGGATGACGGTCATGAGGTGTTCTTACCGGACGAGCGCCAGCGCGCGCCCGAGGCGACGCACGACGATGCGGTGGCCGCGCGAGCAGGTGGTGAACCCGACGTCGGCATCGCGGCGCAGGGTCCCGCGCACCATCACGTGACGTGCGGACAGCGACTCGCGCAGTGACAGACACGCCTCACACGGCTCCACGAACGCTTCCGCATCGGGGCCGAGCCAGACGTGCTGCCGTTCGACTGACATCCGCTCACGGCACCGGCTAAGCCGGCGCCTTCGCTCCTTGTGAGCCTCCGTCAAGACTACGGCTCATGCGATCTGCAGCTGCCGTTCGTCCGGCCGGACGAGGCCCGGCGGGCGCTCGACGCGGCGCACCACCAGCTCATGGCCCGCGACGCAGCGGACCGCCGTTGCCGAGACCTCGACGCCGATCGACCCGCGGACGCTCGCGTTGTGCAGCGCGTCGGAGAACAGGTCGCCGCGGACGCGGCCCGCTTCCAGGCACAGCTCGCAGAGGCACGCGAACGTCGTCGCGGACGGGGACACCCAGACCTCGGTCATGCCGCCACCGCCGCCAGGTCCGCGAACTTGGCGTAGCGCTTCTGGAACGCGACCTTCTCGTAGCCGGTCGGCCCGTTGCGGTGCTTCGCGAGGATCAGCTCGGCGATGCCCGCGGACTCGGTCTCTTCCGGGTTGTAGTACTCGTCGCGGTACACGAACATCACGAGGTCGGCGTCCTGCTCGATCGACCCGGACTCGCGCAGGTCGGAGAGGATCGGCCGCTTGTCCTGCCGCTGCTCGACGGCGCGTGACAGCTGCGAAAGCGCGACGATCGGCACCTCGAGGTCGCGTGCGAGCACCTTGAGCGCGCGCGAGATCTGCGACACCTCCTGCACGCGGTTCTCGACCGTGGTGCCGCTGGTCATCAGCTGCAGGTAGTCGACGATGACGAGCGAGAGGTTCGGCTCGCGCATCTTCAGGCGGCGCAGCTTCGACCGGATCTCCATCATCGTGATCGAGCCCGTGTCGTCGACGTAGATCGGCGCCTTCGTCAGCTTCGAGCAGGCGGCCGTGAGGCGGGGCCAGTCGTCGGCGGCGAGCTTGCCGGTGCGCAGACGCTGCGACTCGACCTTGCCCTCCGAGCACATCAGGCGCTGCGTGACTTCCGCCTTCGACATCTCGAGCGTGAACAGCGCGACCGGCTTCTCGTGGCGCACGGCGACGTTCGCCGCCATGCACAGCGCGAGCGCGGACTTCCCCATCGAGGGGCGCGCGGCGATGATGATCAGGTTCCCCGGCTGGAAGCCGGAGGTGAGGCGGTCGACGTCGCGGAAGCCGGACGGCGTGCCGGTGATGTCGCTGCCCGCCTCCATCAGCAGCGTGATCCGCTCGAACGACTCCTTCAGCAGGTCGTCGATGTGCTGGAACTCGCCCGAGACGCGCTGCTGCGACAGGTCGAAGACGATCTGCTCGGCGCGGTCGACCAGCTCGACGGTCTCGCCGGGGCGGTCGAAGCCGAGGCGCGCGATGTCGTTGCCGGCGCGGATCAGTCCGCGCAGGGTGGCCATCTCGTGGACGATCCGCGCGTAGTGCGCGGCGTTCGAGGCGGCGGGGACGAGTGTCGCGAGCTCGGTGACGCGCTCCTGGCCGCCGACGTCCACCAGGTGGCCGAGGCGGTCGAGCTCGTCGACCACCGTGATCGCGTCGACCGGCTCGCCGCGGGCGTAGAGGCCGAGGATCGCCCGGTAGATATGGCCGTGGCTCTCGCGGTAGAAGTCGGATGCGTCGACGAGCTCGCTCACGGCGCCGATCGCGCCGGAGGACAGCATCATCGCGCCGAGGATGGACTCCTCTGCGTCGAGATTCTGCGGGGGGACCGGCGCGGCGGAGAACGCCTGGGCGGGGGTCGCCATGCGGGTAGTGAAGCGGCGATCCGGCCCGTCTTCAACGCTGTGCATAAGTCCTTCCAGGAGTGTTCAGGAGCCCTGCCGAGCAGGGGAAAGAGAACACATGTTCGCAGAAGGATCGGCTGCTGCGGTGGACGAAAAGAACGCTTGGAGCGGGAACTTCGCAGCAAGATCCACAGCCCGTGGAGGGGGCTGTGGATCAATTGCGTGCCTCTTCGTCCACAGGCACTGCAAAGCCTGTGGAAAAGGGGACTACTCGGAGGGTGCTTCGGCGGGCTCGTCCGCCGGCTCGTCGCCGGCAGGTGCCTCGTCCGCGGCCGGTTCGGCCTCGTCGGCCGCGGCGGCGTCTGCTTCGACCGCAGCCGCCTCGACCGCCTGCTCGGCCTCGACGTGCTCCGCCTCGGCTTCGCTGGCAGCGGCCGCTGCGGCCTCCGCCTCGGCGGCCTCGAGCGCGGCCAGCTCTTCCTCGGGCGGGAGCTCCTGCCCTTCCGGCGCGACGGCGAGCTTCAGCTCGGCGACGACGTCGGTGAAGAGGTCGACCGGGACGGTGTAGCGCCCGATCCGCTTGATCGTCTGCATGTCCAGCTTGCGCCGGTCGACGCGGATCTTCTCCTGCTCCCACAGCCGGTCGGCGACGTTCGTGGGAGTGACCGAGCCGAAGAGCGAGCCGGTGGGGCCGGCGTTCACGTCGAAGCGGAGCTCGACGGCCTCGAGCCGCTGCGCGATCGCGCGGGCCTCGTCGATCGTCTTCGCCTCGTGCCGGGCCTGCTGCTCGCCGCGCTTCTGGAGCTCGCGGACGAGCGCTGGCGTCGCGACCTCGGCGAGCCCGCGGGGCAGCAGGTAGTTGCGCGCGAACCCGCGGGCAACGTTGACCACCTCGCCGCGGAGGCCCGTGCCGTCGACGTCTGACTTGAGGATGACTTCCATGGCCAAGCTGCCTACTTGTCCCCGACGTACGGCAGGAGTGCGATCTCGCGGGCCCGCTTCACGGCGACGGCGACCTGCCGCTGATGGCGGCGACACGCCCCGCTGATGCGGCGCGAGCGGATCTTCCCGCGCTCCGACACGTAGCGCCGGAGCTCGTTGACGTTCTTGTAGTCGACCTCGTCGACGTGCGACTTGCAGAAGAAGCACGACTTGCGGCGCCCGGGACCGGCCGGCGCGTTGCGCTTCCTGCTCGACGAGCGGTCGCTGTTGCTGCTGTCTCTCTTTCCAGCCAAGCGTTACTCCTTAGAACGGGATGTCGTCGTCGGCGCCTGCGAAGTCGGCATCGGAGCCGCTCGACGCGCCTGCGGGCACGAACTGGTTACCGCCGCCTTCGCCGCCGCCGCCACCGTCGCGGCCACCGAGGAACTGCACGGTGTCGGCGATGACTTCGACTGCCTGGCGCTTCTGGCCGTCCTGCGCGTCCCACTCGCGCCATTCGAGGCGGCCGTCGATCGCGACCGGCCGGCCCTTCGCGAGGTACTGGGCGCAGTTCTCGCCCTGGTTGCCCCAGACGGTGACGTCGAAGTAGTTCGGCTTCTCCGTCCACTGCCCGGTGGCGCCGTCCTTGCGGCGGGTGTTCACTGCGAGCCTGAGGCTGCAGACCGCCATCCCGCTCGGGGTGTGGCGCAGCTCGGGATCGCGGGTCAGGTTGCCGACGAGCACAACGCGGTTGATGTTTGCCATGGGTCTTCGCTCCTCTCCGGTGGTCGGACCCAGGCTACTCCGCGGCCTCGTCGGAATCATCGTCGTCTCCGGACGTGGCCTGCGCCGTGACCGGAATTTGCGCCGGAGCGTGCGTCTGGCCGCCCTTCACGCGGTTGACCGCGAGGTGGCGCACGACGCCGTCCGTGATCTTGAGGACGCGCGTGATCTCGGCGAGCGCCTCGGGCGTCGCCGTGAACAGCAGCAGGTGGTAGACCGCCTCGCCCTTGTGGCCGATCTCGTAGGCAAGCCGGCGGCGGCCCCACGGCGCGTGGCCGTCCCAGGAACCGCCCGCACCCTCGACATCGTCGCGGATGCGCTGGATGATCGCGTCGCCCTTCGCCTCATCGAGCTCAGGGTCCAGCAAAAGCATGATCTCGTACTCGTTCACGCCGAATGTCTCCTTCAGTCAGGCTTCTCATGGACTTAGGCGGCCCCGCCCCCTGGGCGCCGCTTCGGGTGGACGGCGCGACGGGCGTGACGAGAAGCGGCGGAACAGTAGCATCCGCCGCATGAAACGGCTCCTGGCGCTCCTGGTGGGCGGGCTCGGAATCAGAGCCCTGCTCCGCCGTAGCCGCGGTGCGGAGCCTGCGGCAGCGCCCCCGGTGGACGAGCTGCGCGCGAAGCTGGCGGAGAACCGCGCGCCGGAGCCCGAGCCGGAGCCGGTCGACGACGTCGACGCCCGGCGGGCCGACGTGCACGAGCGCGCGCGCCGTGCGATGGACGAGCTCGGCGAGAGCTAGAACGCCTCGACCGCGGCCAGCAGGCGCGACCGCTCGTCGTCGGTCAGCCCGCGCAGCGGGCGCCGGACGTCCTCGTTCAGCGGCACCCCGCGGGACTTCACGACCGCTTTCAGAGCGGCATGGCGCGGGAACGTGTCGAGCAGCGCACGCAGCTCGCCGGCGCGGGTCGAGTCGCCGCTCGTGACGGCGTCGTGCACGACCTCGGGAAACGCGGACGCGACGGCGGAAACTGCGCCGGCCGCGCCGTCGGCGAGCCCGGCGCCGATCAGGGCCTCGGCCCCGACGAACACCTCGAGCCCTTCCAAGAGGTAGGGCGAGACCTTCTCGTACGGCGCGTCGCTGACCTTGAGGCCGGCGAGGTTCGGCGCGCGCTCCCGCAGCTGCTCGACCACATGCACGGGAACTGCGTAGCCGGAGACCTTCTCGAACTCGTAGACGTAGAACGGGACGGGCGCGCAGGCGTCGGCGGCCGCAGCCATGTGCGCGAGCAGGGAGTCGTCGTCGAGCGGGTAGTAGGGCGGCGAGATCACCGCGACCCCCGCGACACCGATGGCGGCGGCGAAGCGCGCGAGCTCGAGCGTGTCGTCGGTCGTCTGCGCGCCGCAGTGGGCGATCACCGGCAGCGGGCCGGCCGCGTAGAGCTCGATGACGCGCTTCCGCTCCGCGACCGAGAGCAGGATCCCCTCGCCGGTCGACCCGAGCGCGAGCACTCCGTTCGCGCCGCCCGCCTGCAGGTACACGAGGTACGGCTCGACCGCGTGCTCGTCGAGAGCGCTGCCGCCGTCCTTCAACGGCGTGAGCGCGGCAGGGATGGTGCGCGACACGCGTGCGATCCTAGCGCCGTGCTTGACACCTAGCGACGCTATGTATAGTGTGGCGAGGCATGAGAGCCGACACCCTCAAAGGACATCTCGACGGCCTTGTCCTCGCGACGCTCGCCGAAGGCCCCGCACACGGCTACGCGGTGATCGAGGAGCTGAAGCGGCGGAGCGGCGGCGCGTTCGACCTGCCCGAGGGAACGGTCTACCCGGTGCTGCACCGGCTCGAGGCGGAGGGGCTGCTCGCGAGCGAGTGGTCGGACGGCACGGGCCGCAAGCGCCGTGTCTACCGGCTGACGCGGCGCGGCCGCTCGTCGCTCCACGGCCGCCGCCGCGACTGGAAGCTGTTCGCCGGCGCGGTCGAGGCGGTGCTCGGATGAACGGCCTTCGCCGTGAGCTCGCGGCATCCGCGGCCGGCTCGCCGCGCGGATCGAGGCCGAGCTCGACGACCATCTTGCGTGCGACCCGCAGGCGCGCCTCGGCGAGCCGGCGGAGATCGCCGAGCGCTTCGCGGTGGAGCTCCGCGGCGTGCGCACGCGCCGCGCGTCCCTCGGCACGTTCGCTGCGCTCGCTGCGACGGCGGCGCTCCTGTTCGTGGTCGCGCGCAACGGTGGCGGCGGTCCTGCCCTCGGGCTCGGGATCCTGGCGTTCGGCCAGATCGCCTTCGTCGCCGGGACGCTCGCCGTGTGGCGCGCCCTTCGCGGCCGCACGGCCGGGGACTTTCGCGTCGCCCAGCGCCGCGCGGCCGTCGGGCTCCTCGCCGGCGCCGGGGTGCTGATCTGCGTCGCCCCGCTCGGCCTCGCCGGGCTGCCGCTGCTCGCCGTCGCCGCAGTCGTGACCCGCCGGGCTGCCGCACTGACGCCGGCCGAGCCGGCGGAGGGGTTGGCTGGCGACTTCGGCCCGCACGCGTTTCTCGTCCTGCTCGCGCTCGGGATCGTCCCCGTCGGCGGGGTCGCCGCCCAGGGGATCCTTTTCGAGGGATCCGGCTGGGAAGGCGTCATCCGCGGGGCGATCGAGGCGGGCGGGCTCGCGGCCGGTGTGGCGATTCTGCGCGCGCCGCTGGCGTTGCGTCCGTAAGCCGTATCGGGCAAATAGCTCGGCGTCGTTTACAAACCAGACGCGACGGCAAGGCTCATTACGTAGCGGTTCCACATAGGAGCCGCACAACGTTGAGTTCTCTCTCGGAAGGAGACAACCGCCTTGAAGAGGCATACGGCTCTCTTTGCCGCCATTGTTGCCCTCGCAGCGATCGCGGTCATCGGCGTCCAGTCGGCATCAGCCGACCCCAGCGCCGATAACCATGCCTACGTCTGTTACTCGTCTGTTGCCGGCCCGATGCTCGTTTCGGCCGACGACAGCAGCGTGTTCCCGACGTGGAGCTCCTACGCGGCCGGCTACTTCGCGCCCATGGCGGAGTCCAGCACCCCGACCACGACGCAGATGGCCGGTGGCTGGTACCTGACGTGCAGCCTCGCTGCAGGTTGGACGCAGGTCGGCTCCTACGTCCTCGGCGACGGGAAGAAGATCGATCTCTCCGGCCCGACGGACTACCTGGTCAACAGCCTGCCGATCCCGGGTGTGTACCCGGTGATTCAGGCGGCTGCGACCACTACGGGCTAGTCGCACCAAACTCGCCGGGGCTCACCGCGTCATGCGCGGGAGCCCCGGCATACGCCTGCTCTAGATCGAGCGGAGCGGCCCCGGAGTCGAACCGAGCCAGCGTGGGGTTGCCACACCTCACCGGTTTTGAAGACCGGCTGGGCCACCGGGCCCATGCCACTCCAAGCCTCAGAGGCTAGCTAGGGGGCGGTGCAGACGACGCCGCTGCATTGCGGGTCGTTCACGTTCCTCGTGATCTTGTACGCGCCCCCACCGGAAACCGAGATCCCCGTGGGTGGTCGCATTCGCAATCACGTTCGAGTCGATCGTGAGCGGCCCACCCAACGTGTCGATCCCGTCGCCGTCGCCGTTCGACGAGACGCCTGTGATCTTGATCGTGCCCGGCGAGCTCTCGTGGACGTTGATGCCGGCGTCGCTGTTGCCGTGGGTGTACGAGCTCTGGATCGTCACGTTGGTCGTGCCGTCCGTGACGATGCCCTTGCTCAGGTTCGCAAAGGAGGTGACGCCCGTGACGTTGAGCTTCGAGCCGTTCGTTGTGACGATGCCCGACTCGAAGCCGGTTATCGAGCCGTTCATGACCGTCAGGTTGTCGAAGCCCTCGTCGTCGATCCCGTTGCCGCCGCCGCTCCCGTCGCCGGAGATCGTGTGGCCGTTGAGGTTCAGCGTGACGTTCTTCGCGACGATCTGGAGCCCCACGCCGCTGCAGCCGGCGAGGTCGTTCCCCGCAACGATGCTCTTCATGACCGTGTCGCCGCAGGCGATCTGCGTCGTCGCCACCGCGCGCACCGCCCCGGGCAGCGCCACTGTCGCGAGCACGATGGCGATCACAGCGATAACCCCGCGCCGCATGCCTCGATCGTACGACGCGCGTGTCAGCTTGCCTAGACCCTCCCCCGAAAAGGGGTGGGCTGTCCGAACGACCCTGGCTACTTTCAACCCATGGGGGTCACACGTGTCGTCATTGCAGTCCTCGCCGCCGCCGCGCTCGCCGCGACGCTGGCGCTGCTCGCCGTCGCCGCACCTGCGGCGTCCAAGCAGCACGCCGCGACCGGCGCCTACTGCCCTGACAAGGATGCGCGGTCCCACGATGCCGCCGTCGCCAACGCCGCGCTGAAGAAGGCGAACGCCAACGTGAAGGCCAAGACGAGGGCCGTCACCACGGCGGAGAAGATGCACAAGACCGTCGCGAAGGCGCAGAAGAACCTGCGCGTCGCGAAGGCCCACGCCGCGGACGCGAAGGCGCAGGCGCGCGACGCGAACGCCGCCCTCGCCGACTGCGGCTAGCGCTTCCTCAGCACTCGCCGGTCACCGAGCCGCCGCGTCACGCCGTCGGCGTCGTAACGCTCGAGCAGGAGCTGAGCCGTGCGCCGGCCCACGCCGAGCGCGTCCCGGAACGCCGGCAGCGTGATCTCCGTCATCTCCGGCAGAAGCTCGATCCCCCGGTCGTAGAGCGCGGGCGACACCGCGAAGCCGTCGCCGACGCGGCGCAGTCGTCCCTGCTCCTCGAGGAACGCCGCAAGTGACTTGTCGTCGACCTTCACGATCTCCTCGCTGGCGAGCTGCGCCTCGAGCGCGGCAGCCGCCGCTTCCTGCTCGCCGAGCGCTGCGGTCGCGCCGGGCAGGTAGCCCTTGCCGCCGCGGCGCTCGATCTGCAGCAGGTTCACGACGTACGGGGCCCACGGCTCTCGGGGCAGCAGCTCGCCCAGCGGGACGCCCGGGTCGAGCGGCGGCGCTGCGGCAAGCCTCGCGCGCACGCCGGCGCGCAGCTCCTCGAGCCACTCCGGCGCGAAGACGTACTCGCCCGCGGCCGGGAGCGCGCCCAGGCCTTGCGCGAGCTCGCCCGGCGCGAGCAGCCCTCGCTCCTGCAGCGAACGGCCGGTCACGGGCGCGTGCACGAGCGCGCGCACGATCGTCGCC
>DASZBP010000320.1:0-2820 GCA_035943915.1 Gaiellaceae bacterium
GGCGAACAGTCGCGAGGCGGAGGAGAGAAGCTTGATCTGGTCGAGCAGGTTGCGCGCGATCAGCGGCACGAAGGCATTCAGCTCGAAGTGGCCCTGCATGCCGCCGATCGCGACCGCCGTGTCGTTGCCGATCACCTGCGCGGCGACCTGGGTGACGACCTCCGGGATGACCGGGTTGACCTTGCCCGGCATGATCGACGAGCCCTTCTGCAGCTCCGGCAGGAAGATCTCGGACAGGCCGGCGCGCGGGCCGGAACCGAGGAACCGCAAGTCGTTCGCGATCTTCGTGAGGCTCACTGCAACTGTCTTCAGCGCGCCGGACGCCTCGACGAGGCCGTCGCGCGCAGCCTGCGACTCGAACGGGTCGGCGGGCGCCGAGATCTCGAGGCCGGTGTCCCGCGACAGCTGCGCGCGCACGCGCTCCGCGAACTCCGGATGCGTGTTGAGGCCGGTCCCCACGGCAGTGCCGCCGAGCGGGATCTTGCCGAGGCGCTGGAGCGTCGACTCGACGCGTGCCTTGCCTTCGCTCACCTGCGCCGCGTAGCCGGCGAACTCCTGGCCGAGCGTCACGGGCACCGCGTCCATCCAGTGCGTGCGGCCCGACTTGACGACGTCGTCGAACTCGGCCGCCTTCGCCGCGAGCGCCTTCGTCAGCTGCTCGAGCGCAGGCAGCAGGTCGTTCGTGATCTCGCCGAGCGCCGCGAGGTGCACGGCCGACGGGAAGACGTCGTTCGAGCTCTGGCCCATGTTCACGTCGTCGTTCGCGTGCACGCCCTCACCGGCGAGCGCGGCGATGACCTCGTTCGCGTTCATGTTCGACGACGTGCCCGAGCCGGTCTGGAAGACGTCGATCGGGAACTGGTCGTCGAGCTCGCCGTTCGCGATGCGATCGCCGGCTGCAGCGATGCGCTGCGCCTTGTCGGCGTCGAGTAGGCCGAGCTCCGCATTCGCGCGTGCGGCCGCGGCCTTGATGCGGCCCAGCCAGCGTGCAACCGACACCGGGATCGGCTCGCCTGACACGGGGAAGTTCACGACTGCCTTGCTCGTCTCGGCACCCCAAAGCTCTTGTGTGGTCATCGTCTCACTCATAGGTTCGATGGTAGCCGCCTCGCGGTTTCCAGAAGCTTGTCCCAGGCAGTCACCTTCACCCGCGGCCGGCCGCGCGGCTCGCCCGCTGCGCGCTCGGCGGCGTCGATCGCCTGCCAGCCCGTGTACTCCACGAAGTCGGCGCCCTTCTCTTCGAGCAGCTCCTCGAGCGAGCCGCCGCCGCGCTGACCTACGAGCTTGCCTGCGGTCGCGTCGGCGAGCAGCTGCTCGATCGTCTCGACTGCGTCCTTCTTGTTCGTGCCGATGACGCCGCTCGGCCCGCGCTTGATCCAGCCGGCGCAGTACGTGCGCTCTGCGCCGGTGACTCGGCCGGCTTCGTTCGGCATCACGTATGCGCGCTCGTCGAACGGCACGCCGGGAAGCGCGACGCCGCGATAGCCGACGCTGCGCAGCACGAGCCCGCATTCGATCGTCTCGCTGTCGCCCGTCGGGCGCGCGACGACACGCCCATTCTCCTCGACCAGCTCGTTCTTCACGATCTCGATCGCCTCGACCTTGCCATCGCCGACGATCGCGAGCGGCGACGTGAGGAAGCGCAGCACGATGCGCCGCGGCTTGCCCTCAGGCTCCCTGGCCGCGTACTCGCGGAGAAGCTCCATGTTGCGCCGCGCGCGCTCGCGATCCTGTTCGAGCGCGGCCTCGCTCGCCGGGTCGAGAACGAGATCGGCGGGATCGACGATGACGTCGGCGCCCGCGAGCTCGCCGAGCTCCTGCAGCTCGGGCGGCGTGAAAGCGGCCTGCACGGGGCCGCGGCGCCCGAGCATCACGATCTCCTCGAGCGGCGACGCGACGATCGCGTCGGTCGCCTCGTCCGTCGTGTCCGTCGGCGCGAGCTCGTCGGCGGTGAGCGCGAGCATCCGCACGCAGTCGATCGCGACGTTGCCGTTCCCGATGACCACGACGCGCTCCGTGTCGAGGTCGAACGCGTGCGCCTGGAAGTCGGGGTGGCCGTTGTACCAAGCGACGAATGCGGTGGCCGGCCACGACCCGGGGAGATCCTCGCCGGGGATGTCGAGCGAGCGGTCTGTCTGCGCGCCGATCGTGTAGACGACCGCGTCGTAGAGCTGCAGCAGCTCCTCGTGCGACACGGTCGTGCCGGCCTCGACGTTGCCGAAGAAGCGAAAGCCCGGCCGCGCCGCGATCTTCTCGAATGCGCGCGAGACGGCCTTGATGTTCTCGTGGTCGGGCGCGACACCGAGACGGACGAGGCCCCACGGCGTCGGCAGGCGGTCGATCACGTCGACCTCGACCTTCGGCTCCTCGCTCTTCAGCAGCGCGTCGGCGGCGTAGAAGCCGGCGGGGCCCGAGCCGACGACGGCGACGCGAAGCGGATCGCTCATGGGTGCGAGCCTAGTTCACCGCAGGATTCGTGCCTGCTGCAACGAACCGGGGTCGTCGGGGATCCCGAGCGAGGAGGCGACGATGATCAACGGGGCGAACACCGGCTTCATGTTGCTCGCGGCCAGCCTGGTGATGCTGATGACACCGGGCCTGGCGTTCTTCTACGGCGGGCTGGTCGGCCGCTCGAACACCCTCACGATCATGATCCAGAGCTTCGCCTCGATGGGTGTCACGACCATCATGTGGTGGCTCGTCGGCTACTCGCTTTGCTTCAGCGGCGGCTCGGGTGGCATCTTCGGCAACTTCCACTTTGCGTTCCTGCGCCACGTCTCGCCGCTGTCGATGTACGCGCCGTCGGGAATCCCGCTCACC
>DASZBP010000321.1:0-11814 GCA_035943915.1 Gaiellaceae bacterium
CGCACGCTCACCGAGAACATCGTGTGGGCGCCGCACAACCTCAGCCAGGACAGCGTCTTCAACACCTTCCATGTGATCCTCTGCCGCAACGTGATGATCTACTTCGACCGGTCGCTGCAGGCGCGCGTCCACACGCTGTTCCACGACAGCCTCGAGCGTCTCGGCGTCCTGGCGCTTGGCCGCAAGGAAACGATCCGCTTTACCGGTTTCGAACAACATTACGAGGATCTCGACGCAGCCGAGAAGATCTATCGGAAGGTTCGATGAGCGCGGGACGTGGGCATCTGATCGCCATTGGTGCTTCCTGGGGCGGCCTCGACACCTTGCGCACGATCCTGCAGCGGCTTCCGGCAGAGCTGGATGCCGCGATCGTGGTTGCGCAGCATCGCGCGCCGGAGTCGCACCGCACTGCATTCCGCGACCTCCTCGGCGCCGTGACGCATCTGCATGTGTGCGAAGCGGACGACAAGGACCAAGTGGAACCGGGAAAGGTCTTCATCGCCCCTCCCGACTACCACCTGCTGGTCGAGGACGGCACGCTCGCGTTGTCGACAGAGGAGCCGGTGCTGTTCGCGCGCCCCTCGATCGACGTGCTGCTCGAATCGGCGGCCGAGTCTTTCCGTGAGAGCTGCATCGGCGTCGTGCTGACCGGGGCCAACGACGACGGCGCACGCGGGCTGGCGCGCATCGTGGCTCTGGGCGGCCGAGCGATCGTGCAGGACCCGGCGACGGCAACTCGCACCGAGATGCCGAACGCGGCGCTCGCGGCGGTGCCGGATGCGCGCGTCGAGGATCCCGAGGGGATCGCGGCTGCGCTGGTCGAGCTGTGTGGCGTCAGGGCGATGGCGTGATGGCGTCCCTGCTGCTCGTCGACGACCGCCAGGAGAACCTGCTCACGCTGCGGGCGATCCTCGAGCCGCTCGGCCATGAGCTCGTCACCGCAACGTCGGGGGGCCAGGCGCTGCGCACGCTGTTGAAGCGCGACGACTTCGCGGCGATCCTGCTCGACGTCCAGATGCAGGACATGGACGGCTTCGAGGCGGCGGCGGTCATCAAGCAGCGCCGGTCGACGAGCACGATCCCGATCATCTTCCTGACCGCGCTCTCGAAAGACCAGGAGCAGGTCGTGCGCGGTTACGAGGTCGGCGCGGTCGACTACGTCTTCAAGCCGTTCAACCCGGAGATCCTGCGCGCGAAGGTGCAGGTGCTCGTCGAGCTGTGGGAGAAGACGCAGCAGGTGCAGGAACAGGCCGAGCGGCTCGCGGAGCAGGAGCTCGCCGAACTGCGGCGGGCGACCGAGCAGCGCTACCAGCAGCTCGCAGACGCGATGCCGCAGATCGTGTGGACAGCCGACATCGAGGGGCGCACCACGTACTACAACCAGCGTTGGTTCGACTACACCGGGCTCGAGCCGGAAGAAGGCGCGATCGCGGGCTGGGAGATCGCCGTGCATCCCGACGACCGCCGCGAGGTGATGAAGAAGCGCCGTGAGTCGCTGCGCACCGGCGGCGTCTTCGAAGCGGAGTACCGGATGAAGTCGGTCAGCGGCGACTACCGCTGGCATCTCGGACGCGCGCTGCCGATCCGCGACGAGGACGGCGCGATCGACTTCTGGATCGGCACAGCGACCGACCTGCACGACCGCAAGCTTGCCGAAGAAGAGCTCGCGCAGCGTGCCCGCGCATCGCGTGTGCTGGAGACGATCGCCGACGGCGTCGTGCTGCTCGACAACGACGAGAACGTCGTGCTCTGGAACAGCGCAGCGGCCGCCATCACGGGGCTTCCCGCGGACCGCGTCATCGGGAAGCGCGCACCCGATGTCCTCCCCGGCTACGAGCAAAACATCGAGCTCGTGCGCGAAGGCGGCCGGCCGAACACGGTGCCGGTCGAGATCGACGGCCGCGAGCTGTGGCTCTCGTTCTCCACGGTGAGTTTCGACGAAGGCGTCGTGTTCGCGTTCCGCGACCTGACGGAGGAGCGCGCGATCGAGCAGGTGCGCTCGGACTTCGTCGCGACGGTGTCGCACGAGCTGCGCACGCCGCTCGCGGCGATCTACGGCGCGGCGGTCACGCTACGGCGGGCGGATCTGCAGCTCGAGGATGCGCTGAAGGACCGGCTGCTCAGCGTCGTCGCCGACGAGTCCGAGCGCCTCGCGCAGATCGTCAACGACGTGCTGCTCGCATCGCATCTCGACTCGGGCCAGCTGCAGAGCAAGATCGAGCGCGTCGACCCGGCGAAGGTCACCGAGCACGTCATCCATGCGGCGCGCGCGCATCTGCCGGAAGGCGTGACGCTCGACGTCGACGCCGGCGACGGCATCTCGCCGGTGCGCGCCGACGAGCAGCAGCTGGTGCAGGTGCTCGGCAACCTGGTCGAGAACGCGATCAAGTACTCGCCCGACGGCGGCCTGGTCACGATCAAGGTGTCGGGCACGGAGAACGCGGTGCGCTGGTCGGTCTCCGACAAGGGCCTCGGCGTCCCCGCGTCGGAGCGCCGGCGGATCTTCGAGAAGTTCTATCGCCTCGACCCGAACATGACCCGCGGCGTCGGCGGCACGGGCCTCGGCCTCTACATCTGCCGCGAGCTGGTGCACCGCCTCGACGGCCGCATCTGGGTCGAGCCGAACGGGCGCAAGGGCTCGACGTTCGTCGTCGAGATCCCGACGGTGGAGCAGCCTGCTCCCACGAAGCGCGTCAAGACGGCCGCTTAGAGCAAATCACCAAGTGCCAGGCACCCGTGGTGCCTGGCACCATTGGGTTGCGCCGGAGTAGCTCAGCTGGCCAGAGCGCTGCTCTTGTAAAGCAGATGTCGCGGGTTCGAATCCCGCCTCCGGCTCTCTTGGCGTCCGCGATCCGGGCGCTACTGCAGGACGGCGCGGCCCTGCTGGTGCGTGAGGATCTTGCGCTTCACGCGTTGCAGAGCGTTGTCGATCGTCTTCGTGTCGCAGCCGAGCTCGACGGCCATCTGATCGTAGGACGAGCCCTCGAGATAGAGCCGAAGCGCATCCGCCTCGAGCGTGGACAGCGTCGTCGAGAGGCAGCCGACCAGCGACTGCAGCTCCTCCGTCGAGATCACCTTCACCGACGGGTCGTTGACGGCCGGGCCCGGCAGAGCGTCGCCGAGAGTGACGTCGCCATCTCCGTCCTGTCCCGCCGGCGTGTGGCTGAACGACACGTAGGTGTTCAGTGGCGCATGCTTGAAGCGCGTCGCCGTCTTGATCGCCGTGATGATCTGGCGCGTCACGCACAGCTCCGCGAACGACCGGAACGACGTCTCCTTGTCCGGGCGAAAGTCGCGAACCGCCTTGTAGAGGCCAACCAGGCCCTCCTGGATCAGGTCTTCCGAGTCGCCGCCGGCCAGGAAATACGAGCTCGACTTGAGCCGGACGAACGAGGTGTAGCGGCGGATCAGCTGGTCCATCGCGACCGTGCTGCCGTTCCGTGCCTTCAAGACGAGCTGCAGATCCTCAAGCTCTCGTTGAACCTTCTGCGGACTCTTGATTGCGTGCGCGGGACGAGCTGACACCTGGATACCCCCGGTATTTGCGGACGTTTGACCGACCGTGCTGTGGCGAACCCTCACCCTGAGGTTGAGGTGAAAATAGCAAGGTCCCGCAAGAAGCACAAGTCCTACTTGCGGTGGACCCGCTTACTCGCCGCGGCGGAGGCGCTCGAGCCGGGCCCTGGTCTCCTCGTCCAGCTTCGAGGAGAGGCCCCGCGGCAGGTCGTCGCGGTGCTCCGGTCGGTTCAGGTCGCGGAAGAAGTTCTGGGACGAGACCTTCGCGACCTGGCCGCCGGAAGTCGACGCGACGGTCGAGTCGCTGGTCACCAGGACGACGTCCTCGTCGGCCCGGTGCTCGGCGGCGAGGCGCTCCAGGAGCGTGTCCGCGTGCGGGGCGAAGCGCACGGCGAGCGGGCCGCGCGTCACGTCGTCCCCCACGCCGTCGAAGACGACGACGCCGCGCGCGCCGCGCATCGCGACGAACGAGGCGAGCGCGTCGACGAGCTCGCGCACGTCCTCGAACGGCCCCGCGTGCAGCAGGTTGAAGCCGTCGAAGAGAAAGAGGTCAGCCACCGCGCTGCCGGCGCGCTTCGTACAACAACACCGCAGCCGCGACCGAGACGTTCAGCGACTCGACGCTGCCGAGCAACGGGATCGACACGAGCACGTCGCACATCCGCCGCACGAGCGGTCGCAGACCCTTGCCTTCCGCGCCGAGCACGAGCGCGACGCCGCCGGACAAGTCGGTCTGCCACATCGGCTGAGCATCGCTCTCGCCCGCCGCGCCGTAGATCCACAGCGAGCCGCTCTTCACTTCCTCGAGGTAGCGCGCGAGATTCGTCACGACCGCGATCGGCAGATGCTCGACGGCACCTGCCGACGCGCGCGCGACCGCCGGAGTGACCACCGCCGAACCGTGGGCCGGCACGACGATGCCCGTCGCGCCGGCGCCCTCCGCCGAGCGGCAGACGGCGCCGAGGTTCCGCGGGTCGGTGACGCGATCGAGGACGGCGAGCAGCGGGCGCTCGGTGGAGGCGAGCTCGTAGGCGTCCGCGTAGCGGTAGGGCTCGACGACGGCGAGGACGCCCTGGTGGTCGCGCGTGCCCGCGCGCTCGGTCAGGTCGCGCTCGAGCTTGAGCTTCGGTTTTGGCTCTCCGAGCCAACCCTCGCCCTTGACCGCCCGCTCGGTCGCCCAGACCTCGAGCACCTGGCGGCGGCCCCGCAAGGCCTCACGGACGGCCCGGCGGCCGTAGACGAGGTCGGTGCTCAAGATTCCCGCTCCGGCGCCGGCCAAGCCGGCCCCTGCGCTCCGAAGGAGCCTCCGTCAAGCCTACGGCTCATCGGCGGACGAGCGTGTAGCCGCCGCCCGGCTCGTCGCGCATCTCCCAGCCGGCGGCGGCGATGTCGTCGCGCAACCGGTCGGACTCGGCGAAGTCCTTGGCCGCCCGCGCCGCAGCGCGCTGCTCGGCCAGGGCGTCGATCTCCGCCGGCGCCGCGTCCCGCTCGGCGAGCGACTCGAGACCGAAGACCGAAAGCCCGCGCCGCAGCAACTCCAGCTGGCGGTCGGACGCCCACTCGTGCAGCACGGCAAGCGCGGCGGGCGTGTCGAAGTCGTCGTCGAGCGCAGCGCGAAACGCGTCCCAGCGCGCGTCGTCGTGCGCGGCCGCCTCCAGCGTGAACGCGTTGCGCAGCGTCTCGAGGCGCGCACGTGACTGCGCCATCGTCTCGTCCGAGTAGTCGATCGGCTTGCGCCAATGCGCGGCGAGGAAGAACACGAGCACCGTCTCCCGACCCCACTCGTCGATCGCATCGCGAATCGTCGTGACGTTGCCAGTCGACTTCGACATCTTCTCGCCGGTGAAGCGCAGCATTCCGTTGTGCGTCCAGATCGACGCAAACGAATGGCCGAGCGCGTGCGACTGCGCGACCTCGTTCTCGTGATGCGGGAAGACGAGGTCGAGGCCGCCGCCGTGTACCTCGAACGCGGGCCCGTAGATCTCCTCGGCCATCACCGAGCACTCGATGTGCCAGCCCGGCCGGCCGCGGCCCCACGGCGAGTCCCACGCGGTGTCCTCGGTCTCCGGCTTGTTCGCCTTCCAGAGCGCGAAGTCGCGGGCGTCCTCCTTGAGCGAGCTCGGCTCTTCCTGCTGCTCGACCTGGTCGGGGCGCTGACCGGAGAGCCGCCCGTACTCGGCGAAGCTGCCGACGCGGTAGTAGACGTCACCGCCCGCGGCATACGCGTGGCCGGACGCGATCAGCTGCTCGATGAACGCGACGATCTGCGGGACGCTCTCCGTCGCCTTCGGCAGGAAGTCCGGCATGCCGAGCCCGAGGTCGCCCGTGTCCTCGAGATACCACTCCGTCGCGCGCGCGGCGAGGTCGGCACTCGCCCCGGGGGCGGCGTCGTAGATCTTGTCGTTGATGTCCGTGATGTTGTGGACGAGCTGCGCCTCGTAGCCGCTCGCGCGTAGCCACGAGCGCAGCCACATGCCGAGGATGAACGGCCGCGCGTTGCCGATGTGGGCGCGCGCATAGACGGTCGGCCCGCAGAAGTACATGCGCACCGGGCCGGGAGCTTCCGGCAGCGCGACGAGGCCGCGCGTGTAGGTGTCGTAGAGGCGCAAGCCGTCAGGGTAGTGCGCGGCGCAAGGCCTCGTCCCGCGGCAGCGCCGCGACGACCGCCCACAGCTCGGGCCCGCGCTCCGCGCCGGTCAGCGCAACCCGCAGCGCCTTGAGGTTGCCGCCGACCGCCTTCAGCTCGCGGATCACGGACTTCGCCTCGTCCTTGCGGATCGTCTCCGGCAGCGGACCGCGTAGCTCGGCGAAGCGCACCAGCGTCAGCGGATCGTCCTTCACGCCCGGCTCGGCGTCGAGAACCGCCTGTGCCAGACCGCGCGCCTCGACGAGGTCGTGCGCGCCGCGCGCAAGCGGCACGGCCGCGACGGGGATGCCGGCCAGCGTCGCGAGCTCCTCGTCGGAGAGCGACGACAGGACGTCGACCGACAGCGACCGGATCCGCGCAAGGTCGAGATGCACGTCGTGACGAGGCAGTCCGAGCTCCTCGAGGTACTGACGCACCGCCTGCGCCGGATAGCCGGCATCGCGCAGCGATGCGACGGTCGCACCCTCGGCACGCTTCGACAGCTTCTTCCCGTCGTCGCCGACGACCAGACCGTGATGGATGACTTCGGGCGGCTCGTGGCCGAGTGCGCGATGCAGCGCGGCGTGGAGCTCCTCGTTCGCACGATGGTCGGACCCGCGAATGACGTGCGTGATCTCGAAGTCGATGTCGTCGACGACCGACGCGAGATGGAACGTCGGCGAGCCGTCGTCCTCACGCCACAGCGTGATGCCTTCAAAGCGATGCGGGAGGCCAGCGTCGCGCGCCGCCTCGATGTGCCGTGCTGCGCGCGAGCTCTGCGTGACCGGGCCGTGATCCCACTCGATGCCGAGCCAGCGCAGGTCGTCGACGATCGCCTGCTCCCCGCCCTCGACGTTGCGGGCCGGGTCGGTGTCGTCGATGCGGAGCAGCAGCCAGTCGCCGAACGCGCGGTTTGCGACCGCGCTCAGCGCGTTGCCGACGTGCAGCGTGCCCGTCGGGCTGGGAGCGAAGCGCACCCGTTTCATGTGGCGAGACTAGTGGTCTTCGTGGTGATGGTGCGAGCTTGCCCAGTGCGTCCACGCATGCGCCTGCGGGAGCGCGGCCACTGCGAACGCGACGCCGGCGACGATCGAAGCGAGCAGAACGACCTGCCGAAGAGCGCGGCCGGGCAGCGCCTTCTCCATCCCGCGCCGCGCATACCGCCACACGGTGCGCGCGTGCGCGATCACGTGAAGGCTCATCGCGCCGAACCAGATGATGAAGCTCACCTTGTGCAGGCCGATGATCAGCCCCTCGTGCGGATGCTCGAAGGCGATCACGAGCCCGGTTCCGAAGAGCACCACCGTCGTGACGACCGTGACCGGGCCGACGAGGAAGCGCAACAGCGGGTGCGGCGGCCCCTGCGCGACGTAGTCGGCGTGGCCGCGGTAGTAGTGCATGAACCGCCAGCCGACACTCAGCATCTTCACGGCGACGGGCGGCACCAGCAGCAGCCCGAGGAACACGTGCCACGTCATCAGCTGCCGCACGAATGGGATCGTCGCGCCCTCGCCTGCGAGCAGCACGAGCAGAACTGCGGCGACCGCAGCGGTCAGGCGCGCGTTTCCCTCGTTGCCACCCACGTCTGAAGCAGAGCGTTCCGCAATGAGACAGGAATGAGACATGTCGGCGGGCGAGGGTGGACTCGGCGCACAATGGCGCCATGCGCGTGCTGATCGTCGAGGACGAGCCGAAGCTGGCGGCGCTCGTCGCCCGCGCCCTCCGCGAGGAGGGCCACCCCGCCGACGTCGCCGGGCACGGCAAGGACGCCCTCTGGATGGCGGCATCCGCGCCGTACGACGCGATCGTGCTCGACGTGATGCTCCCGGACTTCGACGGGTTCGAAGTCGTACGGCGGCTGCGTGCCAAGGAGGTCTGGACGCCGGTGCTGATGCTGACCGCGCGAGATGCGGTCGCCGATCGCGTCGGCGGTTTGGACGCGGGCGCGGACGACTACCTGACGAAGCCGTTCTCGTTCGAGGAGTTGCTCGCGCGACTGCGGGCGATCGCGCGCCGCGGCCCGATCGAACGGCCGACGGTGATCCAGGCGGGCGACTTGAAGCTCGACCCGGCGGCGCACCGCGCGTGGCGCGGCGACGTCGAGCTCGACCTTTCGACGCGCGAGTTCACACTGCTCGAGATCTTCATCCGCCACGCCGGGCAGACGCTCACGCGCCTGCAGCTGCTCGAAGGCGCGTGGGACATGGCGTTCGAGAATCGCTCGAACGTCGTCGACGTCTACGTCCGCTACCTACGCGAGAAGATCGACCGGCCGTTCGATCGCGAGTCGCTCGAGACCGTGCGCGGCGTCGGGTACCGCCTGCGTGAGGACGGCGGGTGAACCGCCTGCCGATTCGTGTCAAGCTCGCTCTGCCGTTCGCGGTCGGCATGGCGCTGCTCGTCGCGGCGATGGGCATCTTCATCTACGTCCGCGTCGGCAACTCGCTGCCCGGCTCCGCCGACCAGGCGCTCTCTGCACAGATCAACGAGATCGCGCACCACGCGGAGGACGGCGAGCCGCTGATCGACGAGGACCATCGCGGCGAGCCGACGATCGCGCAGGTCGAGCTGCGCAACGGAACACTCGTCAACAACACGGCGACCGGTCTCGGCCCGATGCTCGACGGCGCCACGCTGAAGTCTGCGTTCGCCGGGCCGATCCGGCGGACACGACACGTGTCAGGGCTCGAAGGCGAATGGCGGCTGGCTGCGATCCCGATCAGCGCGCAGGGCACCCCGGCCGTCCTCGTCGTCGGGCAGTCGCTCGCGGGGCGTGAGGAAACGCTGCATCACCTCCTCCGCGAGTTCCTTTTCGTCGCGCCTGCGCTACTGCTGCTCACACTCCTGGCGGCGTACGGACTCGCGACCGCCGCATTGCGCCCCGTGGAAGCGATGCGCCGGCGAGCCGCGGCGATCACCGCAGCCACTCCGGGCCAACGCCTGCCGGTGCCGGCAGCCAAGGACGAGCTGTCGTCACTCGCGTTGACGCTGAACGAGATGCTCACGCGACTCGAAGCCGCGTTCGAGCACGAGCGACGGTTCGTCGCGGACGCGTCGCACGAGCTGCGCACACCGCTCGCATTGCTCCGTACGGAGCTCGAGGTTGCGCTGCGCCGTCCGCGCTCACGCGAGGAGCTCGAAGCCGCCGTGCGCTCCGCGGCGGAGGAGACCGAGCGGCTCGTCAGGCTGTCGGAGGACCTGCTGCTGATCGCCCGCGCCGACGAAGGGGCGCTTCCGATCCGGCGCGAGCTCACAGCCGCCACCGAGCTGCTCGAGCGAGTTCGCAGCCGCTTCGCCGCGCGTGCGGAGTCACTCGGCCGCCAGCTGCGCGTCGACCCGGTTGACGGCCTCGTCGTCGACGCCGACCCGGTCCGAATCGAGCAGGCGCTCGGCAACCTCGTCGACAACGCGCTGCACCATGGCGCAGGGACCATCACGCTTTCGGCACGGCGCGGGGGCGGAAAGGTGGAGCTGCACGTCGCCGACGAGGGCGCCGGCTTCCCACCCGAGTTCGCGGCCCGCGCGTTCGACCGGTTCACCCGGGCCGACGAGGCGCGGAGCGAACGCGGAACAGGCCTCGGGCTCTCGATCGTCGAGCTGATCGCCCGCGCCCATGGGGGCTCGGCGCACATCTCGGGCAACGACGTCTGGCTGCAGGTCTAAGGGAACTCCTAGCCCAGGCTCATCCGATCCTCATTGCCCGGGGGAATCCTGGTGGCATGAGAAACGAGAGCCCCGTAGCCATCCGCGACCGTGCATCGCGCCGCGTGCGCCGCCTGACGGCACTCGCGGTCGGCGGCGCAACGGCGCTGACCGCCGCGTTCTCGGGCATCGCCGCCGGCTCGACGCACACGAAGACCCACGCGAAGACGGCGCCGGCGCCCACACCGACTGCGACGACGAAGAAGACGGTCACGGCCCCCGTGCCTTCGCTCACGCCGAACGGCTCGAGCGCGACGCCGCAGTCGCAGACGCAGACGCAGCAGCCGACCCAGGTCACGCCGTCGCCGCAGGCGCCGGTCGCCGTCTCCGGCGGCTCGTGACCGCCACGACATCCTTCCGCGCGCTCGGCACGACAGCGCTCGTCGCGGTGCCGCGCCGCTCCGACCTGGTGCACGCGCGCGGGATCCTCAGCGCGCAACTCGAAGAGCTCGACCGCGCCTGCAGCCGCTTTCGCCCCGACTCGCAGCTCTCCCGGGTGAACCAGCGCGCAGGACAGCCGGTGCGCGTCGGCCGCCTACTCGGCGACGCGGTCGAAGCGGCAGTTGCGGCGGCCCGCGACACCTGCGGTCTCGTCGACCCGACGCTCGGCGCCAACCTGCGCGCCGCGGGTTACGACCGCACCTTCGAGCTCGTGCAGGCTCGCGACAGCTGGACGCTACAGCCGGTCGTTCACACCCGCCGCGCGTGGGCTAGGGTCGAGCTCGACCGCAACGCGTCTGTCATCCGCATCCCGTTCGGCTGCCAGCTCGATCTCGGCGCGACGGCGAAGGCGCTTGCCGCCGACCGCGCGGCGCGGACGATCGCAAAGGCGCTCGAGTCCTCGGTGCTCGTGTCGCTCGGCGGCGACATCGCGGTCGCAGGCGAGGGCGAATGGCCGATCCGGATCGCTGAGCGGCACGATGCTCCGCTCGACGGCGACGGCCCGCGCATCGCGCTCGTGTACGGCGGGCTCGCCACTTCGACCACGACAGTCCGCCGCTGGCGCACGGACCATGGCAACGCACATCACCTGATCGATCCGCGCACCGGGCGTCCCGCTCGCACGTGCTGGCGGACGGTGTCGGTCGCGGCGTCGTCATGCCTCGACGCCAACATTGCCGCCACCGCTGCGATGCTGCTCGGTGAGAACGCGATCGAGTGGCTGCGTGCGCGCAACCTCGCTTCGCGGCTCGTCGCGAACGACGGCGGTGTGATCCACGTCGGTGGCTGGCCGGCGGAGGCGGAGGCGGCATGACGCTCTGGTACGTCACCCGCGGCTCGGGAGTCGTCGCGCTGTTGCTGCTCACGGCGGCGATCGTTCTCGGCATCGTCTCGGCGCTTCGCTGGCGCACGACGCGCTGGCCGCGCTTTGCGACGGTGGACACGCACCGCAATCTCACGCTGCTCTCGATCGTCTTCGTTGCGATCCACGTCGTCACCACGGTGGCGGACGGGTACGCCCCCGTCAGCCTGGTCGATGCAGTCGTCCCCTTCCTCTCCCCGTACCGGCCGTTGTGGCTCGGCCTCGGAACGGTCGCGTTCGATCTGCTGCTCGCGCTCGTCGTGACGAGCCTGTTCCGCGGGCTCGTGCCGGCGCGCGCGTGGCGCGCGCTTCACTGGTCCGCGTACGCTGCCTGGCCGGTCGCACTGATCCACTCGCTGGGAACGGGCAGCGACGCGCGCACGGCCTGGCTGCAGGCAATCGGAGTGGCGAGCCTCGTCGCTGTCTCGCTCGCCGTCCTCGCGCGCGTCGCGTTGGGCGGCGGGCTCGCACTGCCGCGACTTGGGGGCGCGGTCGCGGCGGTCGTGGTGCCGATCGGCGTGCTCGCCTGGTACCACTCCGGCCCGTTGCAGACCGGCTGGGCGAAGAAGTCCGGCACGCCGTCGACGATCCTCGCGCGTAAGTCGACGCGGGCTCGCGCGTCTGCACTCGCGAGTGCGCAGGTCGAGCCGACTTCGTTCTCGGCGCC
>DASZBP010000322.1:0-3237 GCA_035943915.1 Gaiellaceae bacterium
CATCGGAAAAGTGCAGGCGACCGGCCTTCTGACGATTCATGGCACGTCGAGAGCTGTGGCGATCCCGTTGGAGCTGACCTACACGAACAGTGCGCTCGAGACCACGGGATCACTGCGTTTCCCGTGGAGAGAGTTCGGGATGACCGCTCCGAGCATTGGCGGAGCCGTCAACGTCAGCGGCACAGCGACGATGGAGTTTGATCTCCATCTCATACGCTCCTAACGGCAGAGCCTGCGTTCTAGAACGTCGCGACAGGATCTTCGTGGGATGGGCGCTCTCGGCTAGTTCTGCGGCGCCTCGCGGGTTCGCCTAACACGGCGCTGCGACGCTTGTCCTCACCAAGCACCGAATCAGTGTGCATCTCCGAGAAGACGAAAGGAGACCGAAAATGGGGACGGCAACATCAACCACACGCGTCGAGTACGCCGGCCATTGCGGATCGGAGCTCGACGACTTGGTCCTCCGCCTCAAGGCTCTTGTCCTCGCGCGCCGGTATCGCGAGAGCCTCGGAGCCGACCTCGACGAACTCGACACTTACAACGATGAGATAGCGACGGTTCGCGATCAATTGGCCGCGCATGTCGGCACTCGCATCGCAGCGTGAGGTCGACCGGCGACGGCTCCCGGCGGTCTGAGGGCGCGCCGAATGTCTCCGATTCACGCGTCGAGGAATTCACTCGCGCCCGTCAGCGCTACCAAGGCATACTGCCGCAGTGGGTCTTCGTTCCCTCGGGCAGGCCGGCTGCGCGCCGCGTCAGATCTACGGACACTTGACCAGCCACCGGCGCCTCTGCGGTTCTCGCGCGATCGGCGCCTAGCAATGAACACGGGACTTGATGCACGCGTCGTTCTGATCACAGGCGGCAGCGCCGGAATCGGCTTGGCAACCGCAAAGGCGATGCTTTCTGCCGGAGCCGTGGTGGCGACCGTGAGCCGGGGCGCGGGACCCGGCATTGGCGAGCAGATGCACGTCGTCGCGGATCTTTCCGAGCCCGGAGAGCCCCAGCGAGTTGTGGCCGAGGTCGAGGCCTCCCTGCAGCGCATCGACATCCTCGTTAACAACGTCGGTCTCGCGGTAATCCGCGATCTCCAAGACGTCAGCGATGACGACTGGGACCTCTCGCTGAGGACGAATGTCCTGAGTGCGATCGGGGCTACCAGCGCGGCGTTACCGGGCATGCTCAAGCGCGGACGCGGAGTCATCGTCAACGTTGCCTCGACCGCTGGGCGGCGGCCGAGTCGCAACCTTCCCGACTATTCGGTGGCGAAAGCCGCGCTTCTCGCCTACTCGCGACAAGTCGCCGAGACGTACTCGGGTCAGGGAATTCGCTGCAACGCCGTCATCCCCGGCCCGACCTTGACGCCTTCGTGGACAGGCGCAGGCGGTCTTGCCGAGCAACAAGGCAACCGCGATGAAGTCCTCGCGAAGGCTGCCGCGGCGAGGCCTCTCGGACGCTTCGCAGAGCCAAGCGAAATCGCCAATGTCATTGCGCCTGTTGCGCCCGTTTCCCCGCGCCCACGTCTCAGCCGACGAAACGACATGAGCGTCACCATAACCCCGCCACTCGCGCGAGCAGCAGCAATCGGACGACCGGCGCGGCGGGGAGCGGCGTGATGACTCACGCGAAGATCTGCCCGAGTTGATCAGTTCTGGTGACGTTCCTGAGGGTGCTCCTTATCGAGTGCTGCGCGAGCTTCGCCAATCTTTTCGACGACGGTGTGCGCCTCGTGGTGTTCGATCGCGCGTTCTACTCGAGGGTCGTCATGGCCGGACGCGACGAGAAACCAGTAGCGCTGGTCGACGATCCTCTGGTATTCGGTCGGGACAAGGTCGATCCGCGCGAAGCACGCCTCGCGGTCGCACTCGCAATGAAACGGCATCGGAACATCGAGCCCATGCCTCCGGGCCCCCGCCTCGATCTGCTGGTTCACGCCGCGGAACGCTTCTTCGTTTCTCGCTGCACGCTCAGGAAAGTTCACGATTACCTCCACCTGACTCATTGCGTACGCGGAAGCATTCCGTACTCCGAACCTCCCCGTTGGTCCAGAGTGACTGCGGCTGTGATGCCACCAGGCCGGCGCGTACATCTGGACGAACGTCCAGCTACCACAGATCAAAGCGCGCCGTTATATCGGCGTGACAGGCATCCGCAAGCTTCTCTGCGTGGCCGCGGGGCTCGGGCTAGCAACCTGCGGCGTGATCGCCGCGTTCGCCGCGCCGTCCGCGCGTTCGATCGGTTTGCCGACGATCACGGTTTCAGTCTCCACTCCCTTGACCACGGTGTCGCTTACCACGCCGACTTTGCCGACCGTGCCGACGACGGTCACGACGCGGACGGTCACGGTGCCGACGACCGTCACGACGCGAACGATCACGGTGCCGACGCCGACCCTGCCGCGGGTGACGACGCCAACGGTGACCTCGATTCCGAAGGTGCCTGCTGTGACCACCGCCACTCGGGCCGCACCGCCGCACCAGCCGCCCGTGACTCCACCTGCCACAGCGCCGAAGCCAAAATCCTCGAAAGTGAACTCCTCGTCTCTAAAGTCATCGCCGCCCGCATCGCCGGGACCTGCGAGCGCGCAGGCTGGAAGCAGCAGCGCCCGCCCATCACCTGCCTCGAACGCACCCATCACCCCGGCCCAGGGCGGCGCGAGTGAGCCATCGCACTCCATGTTGCCGCCCGGCCGCCTGACGATGCTCGCGATCGCCGCACCGCACGGTCCGGCCCGCACCCAATCCGTCACGCTCCTCGTGCCGCTCCAGCGCGCAGGCAAAATCCGGATCGACGTGATCGGGCCGCGCCCGAGCTGCCTCACGGCGAAAACGCTCATCCGCCACGGTCGCAGTGGCGTCAACCGACTTCGCCTCGGGCCTGGACAGTTGCACGGCCTGAAAGCCGGCCGCTACCTCATTCGCATCCCGGCCCGCGCGGGATCGAACAAGCTCCAGACAACCGTAACCATCACGCATGACCGGCGCATCGTCCCGAACCGCCCACGCACCGCGGCGCCCGCAGACGTATGCGAAAGCAGTGCACTCTCGCAGAGCGGCGCCGCGACCGGTCTTCAAACCAGCGCACCCGCCGGCCCGAACCGGTCGGCAGGGAGCCGGCCGACCCAGAACTCGCCGGCCCATGGCTCGTCGGGCCGCCGCCACTCCGGTCTACTTCCGACGGGCATTCAAAGAAGCTTGCGGCACACCACCGGACAGCTCATGGACGCCGTCGAGAAGC
>DASZBP010000323.1:0-7099 GCA_035943915.1 Gaiellaceae bacterium
TCATCTTCATCGCCACTTCGACCATCGACTCGAAGCCGTTTCGCTCGATGACACGTGGCCCGTAGCTGCGTTGCAGGCGAAGGAGGGTCGACCCTCGATACACGCGGAAGAACGAGCTCACCGTCAACAGCCCGTGCAGACCGAGCAGCTCTTTCACGAACGTGTTCGCGACGTGGCTCATGAGCACGCGTGACGTTCGGGTGTGGAGGATGCCGCCGCCGTACATGTACGGGCTCGCGAAGATCGCATCGTGCCGCTCCTCGTCGGCGCGCTGGAACATCGTTGCGATCAGCTCGGTGCGCGAGGTGTTGTCGCCCTCGAGCGTCACCACGAAGTCGTCGTCGCCGAGAAGAGGCGCGAGATGCTCGAACGCGGTGCCGAATGCGTAGCCGGGGCCGCGGTTTCGCTCGTGCACCAGCGTCGTCAGCGCGAGCCCGCTCGCCGCAGCGTGCGCGGCGTCCGCCGTGCCGTCGCTGCTGCCGTCATCGACGAGGATGATGTGCGTCTCGCGATCGACGGTCTGCTCCGCATCCGCGCGAAGGCCGGCGAAGAATCGCGGCATGCTCGGTGCCTCGTTGAGAACGGGAACGACGAAGTACAGCGAGCTCACGAGGGGGTGAGCCGTCGCCGCTCGACCTGCCACTCGATCGTCTTCGCGAGGCCGGTGCGCAGATCGACCTGCGGCTCGAAGCCGAGTAGCTCGCGCGCGCGCGTGATGTCGGGCACGCGTCGCATGACGTCCTCGTACCGTCCGAACGACTCGTACGGGATCTGCTCGATCTCCGGCTCGGAGTCGCCGTGGATGAGCTCCCAGATCAACTCGGCGAGCGCGCGGATCGTGACCTCCTCGGTCGACCCCAGATTGACGACGAGATTGTCGGCCGCGGACAACTCCACCGCCGCGGCGATTCCCGCGACGTGATCGGAGACGTACGTGAACGACCGCGTCTGGTTTCCGTCTCCGTGGATCGGCAGCGTCTCGCGGTCGAGCGCCTTCTCGATGAACACCGCCTGAGGGCCGCCCCACCAGGTTCGGTTCTGGTTCGGGCCATATCCGCCGAAGAACCGAAGCAGCACGACGTCGACGCCGAACCGCTCGTGACAGGCGAGCAGCAGCTGCTCCTCGAACATCTTCGAGATCGCGTACGCCCACCGCTTGATGTGCGGCTCGCCGATGACGGAGTCCATTTCCTCCGAGAAGGGGACGTTCGGGTTCTTGCCGTAGACGTCGGAGGTGGAGGCGGCGACGATCTTCGCGCCGGTTCGAGATGCGGTCTGCGCGACGAGCTCGGAGCCGAAGCCGTTGATCATGAGCGTCTCGTACGCGTCGCCGTAGCGCGGGATCTTGTACGCAGCGAGGTGGACGATGACGTCGCACCCGTCGGCTGCGGTGGCGAGAGCTGCGGCGTCGCGGATGTCCGCTTCGTGAAACGTGAACGCGGGACTGTCCGCGACCGCGGCGAGGTTCAGGCGCGGGCTTTGCGAGAGGTTGTCGAACCCGACGACGTGGTGTCCGCGCCGGATCAGCTCGGCGACGAGATTCGAGCCGATGAAGCCCGCGGCGCCGGTGACAAGGACCTTCACTGACGAAGCAGGTTAACGGGCGGAGTGGCTACAGTCAGTCCCGTTGACGGCAGCTGAGCATCCTCACTACAGCAGCTACGACGCCACCACTGTCGATCGGCTCGACGGGTTCTACGGAGAGGTCGACCGCCGGCTCAACGAGCTGATCGCCGACGCGGTCGTCGGCCCGAAGGTTCTCGACTTCGGCTGCGGCTACGGATCGCTGACGGAGCTGCTGCGCCAGAAAGGATTCGACGCGGTTGGTATCGACCTCCTGGCGTCGCAAGTCGAAGCCGGCAAGCGTCGCTTCCCCGAAGCGCGGCTCGAGGTCGTCGACGAGACGTGGCCGCTGCCCTACGACACCGACGCGTTCGACACGGTCGTGCTGCGCGAGTCGCTGCATCATGTCGTCACGGAGGCGCTGAGCGGCGACGCGGCGATCGCCGAGCTCGCACGCATCACAGCGCGCCGGCTCGTCGTCCTGGAGCCGAACCCCAGCGTGCAGCTCAAGCTGGCGCGGACGCTCATCGGTCACGTCGATCCCACGCTTCCGGCGCCCGACGCGCGACGACTGGTCGAGGCAGCTGGCTTCCGGGTCAGGTCGGTCACCTACCACACTGCGTTCACGTTGCCGCTCTCCGGCGGCTACCTCACGAGACCGCTGTTGCCGCGGCGCACACCAGAGGCGGTCTGGGCTGTGGACAACGCCCTGGTGCGGATGTTCGGCCGCCGAGTCGCTTGGCGCTATCTCCTCGTGGCCGACAAGGCCTGAGCGTCCCGGGCGAAATAGCGCGGCGAACGGAGTCGTTGAAGCCGGCATGAATTCGCGCACCCCGTTTGTCGGCGCGCTGCTCGCGACGTTCACGGGAGTGGTATGGGGCGGTCAGTTCGTCGTCGGCAAGTCCGCCCTGGCACGAATCGACGCGTTCTGGCTGACGTCGATCCGCTACGCGCTCGCTGCGCTGCTGTTGTTGGGCGTGCTGCTTGCCGTCGAAGGACGCGCTGCACTCCGGCTCGACGGGCGTCTCGTGCAGCTCACGATCCTCGGCACGCTCGGCTTCGCGGCATTCAACCTGCTCGCCTACACCGGCCTCGCGCACGCGCGGCCGCAGAGCGCGTCGCTGATCGTGGCGCTCAGTCCGTTGCTGATGGCGCTCGTCCTGTGGGTGCGCGACGGGCAGCGCCCGACGCGCGTGACGTTGATCGCTCTCGTCGTCGCGCTGACGGGCGTCGCGCTCGTGATCAGCCGCGGCCATGTGTCGACGCTCTGGAAGGGATCGCTCGGCTGGGGCGACGTCCTCGTGCTCGGCGGCGTTCTCAGCTTCGTCCTCTATACAGCCGGTGCCGCGAAGCATCGCGACCTGTCGGCGCTTCGCTTCACTGCGCTGACCGCGGCGCTCGGCTGGCCGGCGATCATGGCCGCGACGCTCGTCGGAACTGCCGCCGGCTGGCTGTCGGTCCCTTCGGGCAACGACGTCGTGGCCGTGTCACCGCAGATCCTCTATCTCGCCATCCCCGGCGCGGTCATCGCCGTCGTGACGTGGAACGCCGCCGTGGAGATCATCGGCCCGCAGACCACGTCTCTCTTCGGCAACCTCATCCCGATCTCGACGTTCACGATCGAGATCGTCCGCGGCTACCGGCCGACAGCGCTCGAGCTTGCCGGCGCCGCGCTCACGATTGCCGCGCTCGTCGGTGACAACCTGTTCGCGCGCTGGCGCGCGACGGAGTCGCCCCATCGATGCGCCGATATCTCGTTGGCCGCTCGCTAGCGGCGGCCGGTCGATGGTGCGGCGCTAGAGATCGTTCGAGTCTCGCGCCTCGAGCGCGAGATCGCCCGGCCGTGCGAGCCCGCACTCGTATGCCATGACGACCGCTTGCACGCGATCGCGGATCGAGAGCTTGGCCAGGATGTGGCCGACGTGACTCTTCACCGTCGTCTCGCCGAGGAAGAGCTCCGCGCCGATTTCCGCATTCGTGCGGCCGCGGGCGACCAGACGCAGGACCTCGAGCTCGCGTGGTGTCAGGTCGGCCAGGCCCGGAGGGACGGAGGTGCCGGGAGGAGGGCTGCGGACGTAGGACTCGATCAGCTTCCTCGTGATGTGCGGAGCGAGCAGGGCGTCGCCGCCCGCCACGGTGCGAATCGCGCGGGTGAGCTCATGCTGGCGGATGTCTTTGAGCAGGAAGCCGGATGCGCCGGCCCGGAGCGCTTCGTAGACGAGCTCCTCGTCGTCGAACATCGTCAGGATGAGCACGCGCGGCGGCTGCGGCTCGCGCATCAGGCGCCGGGTGCACTCGACGCCGTCCAGCGTGGGCATGTGGATGTCCATCAGGACGACGTCGGGCGCCAGCTCGCGATTCAGGCGCAGCGCCTCTAGGCCGTCGCCGGCTTCGCCGACGACCTCGATGTCCTCCTCGTGCTCCAGGATCAGGCGGAAGCCATCGCGGATCAGCGCCTGGTCGTCGACGAGCACGGTCCGGATCACGCGGGCACCGGCAGCTCGGCGTGCACCTGGAAGCCGCCTTCAGCGCGAGGGCCCGCGTCGAGCGTGCCGTTGAAGAGCGCGACGCGCTCCCGCATGCCTGCGAGACCGCGACCTCCGGTGTCTGCTCGCTCGCTTGATCCTGCGCCGTCGTCGACGACGTCGATCGACACCTCGCGTGTGCGGTAGGCAAGGCGCACCTGGACCGATGCACGGCCGGCGTGCTTCAGCGCGTTCGTCAGCGACTCCTGGACGATGCGGTACGCGGACAGGTCGATAGCCGCAGGGAGGGGCCTGGGCTCTCCTTCGATCGTCAGCTCCACCTTGAGCCCTGCTCCGCGGATGCGCTCCAGCAGCGCGTCGAGGTTGGCGAGCTTCGCGGGGGCGATGGCAGGCTGCTGGTGGTCGTCCAGGAGCCGCACGAGGCGGCGCATCTCCTCGAGCGTCTCGCGTGCCGTCGTTTCGATCGTGTCGAGCGGCCCGTGCACCGCTGCGGAAGATCGCTCGCCGCGCGCCGCGGCTCGCGCGGCAACCGTGTGCAGGACGATGATCCCGACGTTGTGCGCAACGACGTCGTGCAATTCGCGCGCGATCCGCGCACGTTCGGCGGCGACCGCATCCTTCGCCTCCTGCTCGCGCAGGTTCGCGAGCAACTCCATCGAGTCGGCTCGTTGCGCGCGATCGCCGAGCATCAGGCCGATCCCCCACGCGCCCGGCAGGACGACGGCGTACGTCGCGATGTTGCCGGCCCCTTGCAGTTCGTGCACGAGCGCGACGAGCGGAGCGAATGCGGCGATCGCCAACGCAAGCGTCGAGAACCGTTGGCTCCCCCGCGAAACAGCCGCGGCAGCGGCGAGCGCGATCACGTAGGGAACGAGCTGGCCGAAGAAGAATGCGCGGCGCTCTACGAGCAGGGCCTCCGCGCAGCTGAGCGCACCCATGAAGACGAGCACGGCCTGTGGCGCGCGGTGACGAAACAGCAAGGCGACCGCGAACGCAAGCACGCCAATCGCTTCGAGCGTCTGCGCCTGCAGCCCGGCGCTCGAAGCGCTGATCCACCAGACGTCGAACTGGCCGATGACGGCCACCGGCGCGACGATCGCGAGCTCATGGCGCCAGGAGGTCATCGGGGGACGCTAGCGCCGGGTCGGGCGACACGCCTCCTCCTCAGGTAGGGGGTGGTGTCCTTCGTACGGAGGTCAGTGACGGAGGGCTGGTCCATCCCGAAAGGCCTCCCGGTCGGCCTTCGGGGAGGGCGACAGCAAGGCGTTGGGTTCCTAGCGTCGTTGCCAGCTTCCAGAACCCGATCCGAGGAGACAGCTCATGCATCCAGACCCCGTTCTCAAGGCGCCGTCGCGCCTCCTTCTACGGGCCGCAGTCGCCGGTCCGATCTTCTTCACGCTCGTGCTCGCCGTCATCGACGTGAGCAAGTACGCGTGGCTCCGCGATGCGGGCCAGGGCGTCTTTCGCAACAGCCCGATGAGCGTGAACAGCCACGGCGCGCACGGGTGGCTGATGATCGCGAACTTCGTCATCTTCGGTTGCCTCACGCTCGCTCTCGCCCTGACAGTTCGGCAGTCGTTCCCGGCGAGTCGCGCCCGGACGTGTGCCGTCGCATCGATCGGCGCACTTGCTGCCGGGCTGCTGCTCGCCGGCTTCCGCTGTGACACCGAGCTGTTCGGCAAGAAGCCTCCGACGACCTGGAACGGCGACCTTCACTTCCTCGGTTTCGGACTGATGCTGAGCTCTCAGCCGTTCATCGCGCTGTCGTTCTGGCGGCTGCTGCGCCGCTACGACGCATGGCAGGAGTGGGCGAGGGTGTTCGCGGTCGCGGCTGCGATCGGCATTCCGATCTACGTCCTGTTCGCCGTCACGCAGCCGAAGTGGTCGTGGTGGTACGCATGGTTCGGCGTGTTCCAGCTGATCCCGCTCCAGGCGGTAGCGCTCCGTCTCGCCGCGCCGGCGCGTGTGTCGCAACGCGCGGTTCGTGCAGTCGCAGTTGCGATCCTGGTGCTCGGCATCGGGCTCGCGACGGGAGCAACAGCGTTTGGCGGAACGACCACGCTTCGCCTCGTCGAGCACGAGACGTTCGCCCACAAGCTGAGCGACGGCGAGAGCTTCGGCGGCCTCGTCTACGACCTGAAGCGGCACAAGGTTGGACACGATCGCATCACGTGCAGCGCCGGTTCCGGTTGCCACGTCACGGAGTGGTTGAAGGGCGGCAACCTGTTCGGCGCGTTTGCCCACGGCGGCCCGCACTTCACGGTGCGGATCACGGGTGGCACGGGCATCTATGCGGGCGCACGCGGCTCGGTCACGGTTGCGGCCTCCCCTGGATCGAACCGGTACACCGCACACATCGTCCGGCCTTGATCGGGAACCTCTGTCAGTGGGTGTCGGGGGACATTGTCCCTCGACACCTCTTACCTCCGTCCGCGCCCGAAGCCGCTCCGAGTGCTGGTCCGGAAGGGCCGCCCTCCGCGCCAGTCGAGCTCGAACAGGTACCGCGAGTTGTGAAGCGCAGGGAGGAAGGCCACGATGCGGCGCGACTCTGTGTCGATGACATCTCCGCAGTCGCCGACGTAGACGTACCTGCCGTCGAGGCTGTGCTGGAGCCAGCCCGCGCGACCGCAGTCGCCCCCACATGGATGTTCGAGGCCCGTCATCGGATGTACGAGCCGTATGTCGGCGACGTGACGGGGCGGTGAGGCGGGAACATGCGAGACGTCGTAGACGTGGACGTAGCTGTTCGGCACGTCGATGACGTACAGCTCCCGGCTGTCGGGAGAGAGCGAGATGCCATGGCTCGGTGTCCCGAGCGACGACGTCGCCGGGAATCCCGCGACGTGCACGGTGTAGAGGACGCGCCCCGAGCGGAGGCTCGAGACCTGGAACCCGAGATATCCGGTTGCGGTCGTGTACGCGAGGGTCTGCGGGCCGTTGATCGTGAATGGTCGCACGCCGGGGATCAGGGGCCCGACCTTCCGGATGATGCGGTTGCTCCGGGTGGAGGCGACGTCCAGGAAGCGGGAGTTCCGCGGGCCGAGGTACAC
>DASZBP010000324.1:0-2476 GCA_035943915.1 Gaiellaceae bacterium
GGAGCGTCCCGCCCGGCACGAGGCGGCGCAGCGCGGCGTTGACACCGGCCGGCGCAGTCAGCACAACCGCGTCGACCGGCTCGTCGCCGCTGACTGCGCCGAGCTCGATCGCGCGCGCAACCCGATCCTCACGCAGGTCGGCGACATGAACGGCGTCGCCGCGGCGCGCAAGCACCTGCACCCAGAGCTGCCCGATGGCGCCGGAGCCGACGACGAGCACGCGGCCGGAGGGAACATGGGTCGCGGCGCGCAGGATGCACGCGAGTGGCTCGACCCAGATGCCGTCGCCGTCGCGCACCGAGTCCGGCAGGGGTACGCAGTACGACGCGCGCAACTGCTCCGCGAAGCCGCCGGGCGCGATGCGCAGTGCGCGGAACTCGCCGCAGGTCGACTGGTGCCCGGCGCGGCACCGCTCGCACGTCCCACACGGGACGTGGTGCACGACCGTGACGCGTGCGCCGTCCTCGAGCCTTCCTTCGACCTCGTGCCCGAGCACGGTCCCGCCCGCGGCAATGCCGATCTTCTCCACGTCCGAGCCGCAGAGGCCGCAGGCGTCGACTTGCACGAGCAGGCCCGGCCCCGACGGGACGGGAACCTCAGCGAGCTCGGGTAGCCCGTCCGCGTCTAGGACGACTGCGCGCACAGGCGTATGGTAGGCCCATGACAGTCACCCTCCATCGCTGCAGCGGCCGCTGGGTCAAGCTCGCCCACCCTTGCTGGACCGTCGAGAAGGCGCTCATCGACAAGGGCATCGACTACACAGTCGTCACCTCGCCGGGCATGCCGTGGGCACGCCACAAGCGGAAGGCCCTCATCGAGGCGACCGGGCAGAACGTCTTCCCTGCGATTGTCCTCGAGGACGGGACGGTCTACAGAGAAGAGTCCGCCGACATGGCAAAGAAGATCCGGGCCGGCGAGCTCGGTTCGAGCTCGCCGGCCCAGTAGCTCACCCGCGGCTCAGTGGAGCCGGATCGGGAACGCGACGAGCTTGGACGTCGAGACGCCCTGGCCCTGCGGCTCCCCGGCCTTGCGGGCGCGCAGGAACACCGTCAGCTGCGTCTGGCGGCCCGGGTTCGCCGGGTAGCCGTTCTGCTGCTGCTCGGGGATGGTCGCCCAACCGGTCGAGTCGGTCTGAACCTCGCTGACCGTGAACTGGTTGAACGGAACAGCAGCGGCGTAGACGAGCGCACCGGTGACGGCACGGCCGCTACACGCACTGATGTGCACCCTGATCGTCAGCGTGCCGACCTGCTTCGTGAGCACCGACGGGCTCGACGTGAACGAGTCGATGATCAGGCGTGCAGGCGACGACAGATCTGCGACGTTGACCGCACCGCTACCTGCGGGGCAGCCCGTGGTCGGCTTCGGCGTCGGCGCAGTGGCCGGAAGCACGGTGCCGGTCGCATTCGAAACGGCGGCCGTCGAGCCGGCCGAGTTCTTCGCCGTCACGCGGACGCGCAGCGAGTGACCGACGTCCTGCGACTTCAGGTCGTAGAGACGCGAGTTCGCGCCACTGATACCGGCACAGTTGTTACCGGCCGGGTTGCAGCGCTGCCACTGGTACGAGTAGCTGATCGGCGTGGTGCCCGACCAGTCACCGTGGTCGGCGGTCAGCGTCTGGCCCTGCTGGGGCGTGCCGCTGATCGCCGGCTCGGTGTTGTTCTTGGGGGCGGTGCCGGCCGCGAGGCCGGTGCCCGGAGCAGCGAACACGGCACCGATCACGGTGGCGAGTGCTGCGATCACGATTGCCGTCAGCGCACGGCGCTTCAGGCGGTTCGGCTTATCCATAGTTTCAGTTCCCCTCTTCATAGCTTCCGATAAGGGTCATTCCCAGCCCGGAACAGCAACGGGTAAGCGGGATGTGAGGTTCCGGTAAATCCGGCCTCTGGGTACACTGTGCGCCGCCCGGGGCTATAGCTCAGTTGGGAGAGCGCCTGGATCGCACCCAGGAGGTCGGCGGTTCGAGCCCGCCTAGCTCCATCTCACCCGGTCGCCCAGGGAGACACAGCAAATGAGGCAGGCAGCGGTTTTTGCGGCGGCTCTCGCCGCCCTCGTCTTCGCAGGCGCGGCACTCGCCGACCAGTGGCAGGTGCATCGCACCGCTGCCGGGAACGCTGCCGCCCAGGCGGCGGTCATCCAGCGCGCGGACATCGGCACCGCCACCGGCTGGACGGGCGGCTCTCGTGCTCCCGACATGACGTCGACACCGCCGTGCCACGGCTTTGCGCCGAAGCAGTCCGATCTCGTGGTCGTCGGCGCGGCCGCCTCGGCGTGGCAGCACACCGGCCTCGAGCTCCAGAGCCAGGCGAACGTCCTCCAGACGGCGGCCATGGTGAAGCTCGACTGGCAGCGCACGGTCGTCGACACGCGCGTCACACCGTGTCTGCGCGAAACGCTGCTCAAGCAGCTCGGCGCCGGCGCGACGCTCGCGCACTTCGGCGTGGTCGCGTTCGCGAAGGTCGCCCCGCTCCAGCGC
>DASZBP010000325.1:0-12563 GCA_035943915.1 Gaiellaceae bacterium
GTATGGCTACTCCTCGGCACCTTGACCTTCTAGAACCGATAAATCTCGCCGACCACCTGACCAAGGTGGAGCTCTACCTCGGCCAGGTCTGCCAGATCGCGGGCATTTCCAAGATGCAGCTCGACTACTGGACGAACAAGGCGCAGATCCCGACGAAGGGCAAGAAGCAGCGGATCTACGACATGGACGCCGTCGAGACGGTCATGCTGATCAAGCAGGCGAAGGACAAGGGCCTGAACCTCGGCGCCTCGATCGAGGCAGCCCGCCGCTTCCGCGAACAGCGCTCGATCGAACGGCTCGACTAGCTCGCTAGTCGCCCTTGACGAACGGGCGCAGCATCTCGATCGGCACGGGGAACGCAATGGTCGTCGACTGCGACGACCCGAGCTCGAGCAGCGTCTGTAGATAGCGCAGCTGCAGCGCGATCGGGTGCGCCTCGATCACCGTCGCCGCGTCCTTCAGCCGTTCCGACGCCTGGAACTCGCCCTCGGCGTTGATCACCTTCGCGCGTCGCTCGCGCTCTGCCTCCGCCTGCCGCGCCATCGCGCGCTGCATGCCCTGCGGAATCTCGACGTCCTTCACCTCGACGATCGACACCTTGATGCCCCACGGCGCGGTCTGCTCGTCGATGATCCCCTGCAGGATCGCGTTGATCTTCTCGCGCTCCGATAGCAGTTCGTCGAGCTGATGCTGGCCCAGCACCGAGCGCAACGTCGTCTGCGCGATCTGAGAGGTCGCGACCATGAAGTTCTCGACCTGCACGATCGCGTCCTTCGGCGCGACGATCCGGAAGTACGCGACCGCGTTGACGCGCACCGGCACGTTGTCCTTCGTGATCACTTCCTGCGGCGGGATGTTCAGCGTGATCGTCCGCAGGTCGACGCGCACCATGCGGTCGACGATCGGGATCAGCAGGAAGAGGCCCGGCCCTTTCGGCTCCGGGTAGAGCCGGCCGAGGCGGAAGACGATCGCGCGTTCGTACTCGCGGACGACCTTGATCGCGCTGAACGCAAAGAGCAGCACGATGATCACGACGACGGCGAGAGCGACGAGTGCAGCGGTCATTGCGCCAAGCCTACTCCGGTGACACGGCCAGGGTGAGGCCGTCGATGGCGTCGATGCGAACCCGCTGGCCCGGCTCGAGCGGCGCCGCCGCCCGGGCGCGCCACAGCTCGCCGTGCACGAAGACCATCCCGCCTTCGCGCACGACGCCTTCCATTCCCACGATCTCGTCCGGGCCGACCGCCGGCGGACGGCGCCGCGCCTGGATCGCCTTCGTCATCGCGAACGCCCAGAAGCCGCCGAGCAGCCCGGTCACCAGCACGATCAGCCAGTAGTCGGTGTGGTACGGCGTGCCGGTGTTGTGGAACAGCGTCGCGAGCCCGACCGCGAGCGCAACCAACCCCGAAAGCGTCAGCGCGCCGTGCGACGTGACGTGCGCGTCGACGACGAGCAGCGCGATGCCGAGCAGTACGAGGATCAGCCCGCCCCACGCGAGCGGTAGCACCGCGAAGCCGAAGAGCGCGGCGATCATGCAGATCGCGCCGAATGCACCGGGGATGACGATGCCCGGATGGAACAGCTCGAAGCCCAGCCCCACGATGCCGGCGAGGAAGAGCAGCGACACGATGTTCGGGTCGATCAGCGTCGACAGGAAGCGCGTGAGGAAGCCGGGCGACGCGTTGACGATCTGCGCGCCGGCTGTGTGCAGCACGAAGCCGCGCGGAGCCGTCTTGCGCCCGTCGACTTGTGCGAGCAGCGCCGGCAGCGACGGCGCGAGCACGTCGACGACGTGCATGCGCAGCGCCTCTGCCGCGGTGAGGTTCGACGCGACGCGCACCGCTTTGTCGGCCCATGCCGCGTTGCGGTGATGCGACGCCGCAAGGCCGCGCAGTGACGCGGCCGCGTCGTTGATCGCCTTGCGCCGCAGGTCGCCGCCGATGTTCGAGCCGCTGCCCTGAATCGGCGTCGACGATCCGATGTTCGTCTCGGGCTGCATCGCGAGCACGTCAGCCGCCTGCGAGATCCAGACGCCGGCAGACGCGGCGCGCGCCCCGGCCGGCGCCACGTAGACGATCACCGGCACGCGGAGGGACAGCTCCTTCTGGACGATCTTCCGCATCGAGTCCTCGAGCCCGCCGGGCGTGTCGATCACGATCACGGCCGCCGCGTAGTGCCCGTTCTCTGCGCGGGAGAGCTGGTTGTCGAGCCAGTCCTGCGTCACCGGATTCACGTCCTGCGTGAAGTGGATCGCGAGGACGCGCGGAGCCGCGGCCGCCGCACTTCCGGGAAGAGCGAGCGCCAGGAGGAACAGCACCGTGAGGAGCCGCCTCATCGCTGCCGAAAGTGTATTGGTGCTGAGGAGCCTCGCAGTCGGCCTGGCGGCGCTTGCGCTGCCCGGAGTCGCCCACGCCGGCCTCGTCTCCATGCGGGTCGTGCCGCAGGACGGGCGCTCGCTTCAGGCCGCCCAGCCGGCGCACTTCAACATGCTCGCGGCGCAGTGGCACGGCCCGGGATCCGTCGCCTACCGCGTGCACCGGCACCGCGGCTGGTCGTCATGGCGCCCCGCGCCGTCCGACGACCCCGACTGGACGGGCGCCGCCGACCGTGTCCAGTTCCGGACGATCGGCACCGTCGCGCATCTGCGTGCATTCGAGTTGTGGTCGCGCACGTCGAAGGCGCCGGCGCGTGCACTGTCATCCGCGAGCTCGCCGCCGATCGTGCTGCGCACACAGTGGGAAGCCGACGAGAAAATCGTGCGCGCGAAGCCGCTGATAGCCAAGACGCTGAAGCTCGCGCTCGTGCACCACACGGCCGGGACGAACAACTACACGGAGGCCGAGTCCGCGGCGATCGTGCGCGGCATCGAGCTCTACCACGTGCAGGGCAACGGCTGGAACGACATCGGCTACAACTTTCTGGTCGACCGCTTCGGGACGATCTACGAAGGCAGGGCGGGCGGCATCACGCGCGCGGTGATCGGCGCGCACTCCGAGGGCTTCAACACCGGCACGGTCGGCATCTCGCTGATCGGCAACTTCCAGGCAGCGGCCCCGTCCCCGGCGATGCAGGACGCGCTCGTGAAGCTGCTCGCGTGGCGCCTCGACGTCGCGCACATCGATCCGCTGTCGACGGTCGCCTACACGTCGGGCGGGAACGCGAAGTACAAGGCGGGCAAGGTCGTCACGCTGAACGCGATCTCCGGCCACCGCGACACGTACTTCACGGAGTGCCCGGGCACCGGCGCGTACAAGCTGCTGCCCGCGATCGCGAAGCGCGTCGCGGCCACAGGCCTGCCCAAGATCTACGGCCCGACTGTGACCGGCGTGCTCGGTGGGCCGGTCCGCTTCCAGGCCCGCCTCTCGGCCAAGGCCGCGTGGACGGTGACGGTCAGCGACGCGAAGGGCGCAGCGGTCGCGCACGGCTCCGGCAGCGGGACAGCCGTCGACTGGACGTGGCAGGCGCCTGCGAAGAAGGCCGGCTACACGTGGACGATCAGCGCGCCGCATGCGCTCTCGGCGTCGGGCACGATCGGAGCGGGAGCGACCCCGCCTCCGCCGCCGCCGGTCTCCGCGTTCGCTCTGACCGCGGTCTCGATGACGCCCGCCGTTCTGGTGCCCGCCGCCGACGGGACGTTCTCGCCCGCCACGGTCTCGTTCACGACGAGCGGCCCCGCGCACGTGACGGCGCAGATCCTCGACGCCACGCAGGCGGTCGTCGCGACGCCGTTCGACCAGCAGCTCCCCGCCGGACCCGGGACGTTCGCTGTCGACCCGAGCGCCCTGCCCGACGGCCGCTACACGCTCTCGCTCGTCGCGACTCCGGCGACAGGCGCTGCGGCGACCGCCCAGCTGCCGTTTGCCGTCGATCGAACGCTCAGTGCGGTCTCGGTCACGACCGGCGCCGACGACACGACGGCGCTGTCGTTCACCTTGAGCCAGGCGGTCGCGGTCCACGTCGCAGTGCAGCCGGCCAAGGGCGCCCCGGTCACGCTGTTCGACGGGCCGCTCGGCACGGGCAGCCACACCCTCGCGTGGGACGGCACCGACGGCGCCGGGAACCCGCTTCCACCGGGCGCGTACACGCTGGTGCTCGTGATCACGGACGCCGGGGGGAAGGTGGAGGTTCCGCTCCAGGTCGAGATCGCCGCATAGACTGAGGCGAACGTGCAACCCCCCGCGCGCCGTTCACGTCAGATTCGTACAGACCTGCGGGCAGACGGCCCGCTCGTCTACGACCGCCTTTCCGACCCGATTCTCGTACGACGCGCCAAGGACGGAGACAAGCTGGCCCTCGCCGCCCTGTGTGACCGCCATTCGGACCGCGTGCATCGCACCGCGCAGCATCTGCTGCGCGACCCCGAAGATGCCCGCGACGCCGCGCAGGAGTCGCTCGTGAAGCTCGTCCGCCGCATCGGGCAGTTCCGCGGCGAGAGCGCGTTCTCCACCTGGCTGCACCGGCTTGTCGTGAACACCTGCAAGGACGTCGCGCAGGAGCGGTTCGCGCGCCGTACCGAGTTGCTCGTCGAGGACACGCGCGAAGCGCCGGACGGCGACCCGCTGCGTGCGGTCACCGCATCCGAGACACGACGCGAGCTCGGCCGCCGCCTTGCCGAGCTGCCGCCCGCCCAGGCGCAGGTCGTCGGGCTGAAGGACGCGTTCGACGTGTCGTTCGAGGAGATCTCCGCCGCCACCGGCCTGCCGGTTGGCACGGCGAAGTGCTACGCGCACCGCGGCCGCAACGGGCTCAGGGGCAAGCTCGCATCGTGATGGACAAGGCCTGGATCGAAGGGGTGCTGCCGCACCGCGACCCGATGCTGCTGATCGACGAGGTGCTCGAGCTCGTTCCGGGAGAGCGCGTCGTCGCGCGCAAGACGGTCACCAAAGAAGACTGCGCGGGGCACTTCCCCGGCAACCCGATCATGCCGGGCGTGAAGATGGTCGAGGCGCTTGCGCAGTGCGGCGCCGTCGCCGTGCTGTCGCAGCCCGAGAACAAAGGCAAGCTCGCGCTGTTCGCGGGGATCGACGACGTTCGCTTCAAGCGCGTCGTCCGGCCCGGCGACGTACTGACGCTCGAGTGCCAGGTCGAGACGGTGCGCGGGCCGATCGGGCGCGGCAAGGTGAAGGCGACGGTCGACGGGAAGCTCGCCGTGCGCGGGACGCTGACGTTTGCGGTGGGCGAAGAGTGATCAGCACGGCGCAGGGATCCCGGATCTCGATCACGGGGCTCGGGTGCCACGTGCCCGAGCGGGTGGTGACCAACGACGAGCTCGCGAAGCTGGTCGACACGAACGACGAGTGGATCCGCGAGCGCACCGGGATCCGCGAGCGCCGCATCGCAGCCGACGACGAAGCGCTGACCGACATCGCGATGCCGGCGGCCCGGCGCGCACTCGAGATGGCAGGCGCCGATCCCGCGTCCATGGATCTGCTCGTCGTCGCGACGGTGACGCCCGACATGGCGTTTCCGTCCGCCGCTGCGCTGATGGCCGATCAGCTCGGCATGCCGCACGCCGCCGCCTACGACCTCTCGGCCGGCTGCACGGGGTTCGTCTACGCGATCGTGCAAGCGCATTCGATGCTCGCGTCCGGTCTCGCGAAGAAGGCGCTGGTCGTCGGCGGAGATGTGCTCTCGAAGATCCTCGACTGGACGGACCGCTCCACGCTCGTGCTCTTCGGCGACGGCGCAGGCGCCGTCGTGATGGAACGCGTCGACGAGGGCGGCTTCCTAGGCTTCGAGCTCGGCGCGGACGGCGGCGGCGGTGCGAACCTCTGGCTACCCGGCAGCGGCTCACGGAAGTTCGAGGACCCGGACAGGCTCGTGAAGATGAACGGCCGCGAGGTCTTCAAGTTCGCGACACGGGTGATGGAGAGCTCCGCCTCCGCGGTCCTCGCCGAGTGCGGGAAGACGGTCGAGGACGTCGATCTCTACGTCCCGCACCAGGCGAACGTCCGGATCATCGATCACGCTGCACGCAAGCTCGGTTTCCCGAAGGAGAAGACTGTGGTGAACGTGGATCGCTACGGCAACACCTCGTCGGGGTCGATTCCCCTTGCGCTGGCCGACGCCGCTGATCAAGGATTGCTCGAACCGGGCACACTGGTGCTTCTGACCGGCATGGGCGCCGGCCTCACCTGGGGCTCGGCGCTGATCGAATGGACACATCCCACGACTGGAGCGTTCGCATGACGAAGGTGGCTTTCATGTTCCCCGGCCAGGGCGCCTTCGAGGCCGGGATGGGACGCGACGTCGCGGAGGCAGTCCCGGCGGCAATGGCCGTCTACGACGCAGGCAGCCAGGCTTCCGGCCTCGATCTCAAGCACCTGTGCTTCGAGTCGCCCGCCGAGGCGCTCGTCGACACCGAGGTCCAACAGCCGGCGCTCGTCGCCACCTGCCTGGCGCTCGACGCGGCCTTGCGCACCCGGGGCATCGTCCCGGACGTCGTCGTGGGCCACTCGGTCGGGGAGTTCTCCGCTCTCGGCTCGGCCGGGTCGCTGAGCATCCCCGAGACGCTCGCCCTCGTGCGCGAGCGGGGGCTCGCGATGGCGGAGGCGGCAAAGCTTCGTCCCGGCTCGATGGCCGCGATTCTCGGCCTCGCGGACGAGGCGGTCGAGAGCCTCTGCCACAAGATCGCGAACGTGTGGCCGGCGAACTACAACTGCCCGGGCCAGCTCGTCATCTCCGGCGAGACGCCCTCGGTGGAGGAGGCGTGTGCCGAGGCCGAGCGCGAAGGCGCGCGCCGCGCGATCAAGCTTCGCGTCTCCGGCGCGTTCCACTCGCCGCTCGTCGAGAAGGCAGCCGAGCGCCTGCGTCCCGCCGTCGAACGTGTGCAGCTGCTCGAGGGTACCGCGCAGTTCATGTCGACGGTGACTGCGCGCATCGAGGACGTGAAGGCGTACCGCGAGTTGCTCATCCACCAGCTGACCGCGCCGGTGAAGTTCACGCAAGCGGCGCGCGAGCTGATCAACGGCGGCGTCACGACGTTCGTCGAAGTCGGGCCCGGCAGCGTGCTCAGCGGTTTACTGAAGAGAATCGACAAGTCCGTGCGCACGATCTCCGTCAGCGACCTGAAGTCGCTGGACGAAGCAGCAGCAGAGCTTGGCTGAGGTCTTCTGCTCTTTGGAGGGCAAGACAGCCCTCGTCACTGGCGCGTCACGCGGCATCGGCCGCGCGATCGCCGAGGAGCTCGCGCGTGCCGGCGCGCAGGTCGTCGTCGGCTATCGCTCCGGCAAGGACGAGGCGGAAGAGCTCGCGAACACGATCGGCGGCCGCGCGGTGCAGGCGGACGTCTCGTCGCCGGACGATGCGCGCAGGCTGGTCGAAGAGGCGGGCGACATCGACGTGCTCGTCAACAACGCGGGACTGACGCGCGACGGGTTGCTCGCGCGCATGAGCGACGACGACTGGCGCACGGTCATCGATACCAACCTCAGCTCCGTCTTCTACACCTGTCGCGCGGTGACGCGGCCGATGATGAAGAAGCGCGGCGGCTCGATCGTCAACATCAGCTCCGTCGTCGGCGTGCACGGAAACTGGGGCCAGACGAACTACGCAGCGTCGAAGGCGGGCATCATCGGCTTCACGAAGTCGCTCGCGCGCGAGCTCGGCTCGCGCAACGTGCGCGCGAACGTCGTCGCGCCCGGATACGTGAAGACCGCACTGACCGACGTGCTCCCGGAAGAGGCGACCGCGGCGATGATCCAGAACACGCCGCTCGGCCGTGTGGCGGAGCCGCACGACATAGCCGGGGCGGTACGCTTCCTCGCTTCGGACGCTGCCTCGTTCATCACGGGCGAGGTGCTCCTGGTCGACGGCGGGCTGGGGATGTAGATGACTGGAGACGTAGGCTTGACGGAGTCGACCAAGGAGCGGAGGTGCCGGCTCGGCCGGCGGCGGAGCGGATGAGCAGGCGTGTTGTCATCACCGGCATGGGCCTCGTGAGCCCACTCGGCAACGACGTGCAGACGTCATGGCAGCGCCTGCTTGCCGGCGAGTCCGGCGCCGCGGAGATCACCGCGTTCGACCACACGGACTACAACGTGCACTTCGCGTGCGAGCTGAAGGACTTCGATCCGAAAGTGTGGATCGACCACAAGACTGCGCGCCGCATGGACCGCTTCGTGCAGATGACCCTTGCGGCCGCGCGTCAGGCGGAGGCCGACTCCGGCGTGAACGTCTCCGAGGCACCCGACCGTCACGGCGCCGCGATCGCGACGGGCATCGGCGGCCTGCACAGCTACCAGGACTGCTACCGCGTGCTGCTCACGAAAGGCCCGGACCGCGTGAGCCCGTTCTCGATCCCGTCGATCATCCCGAACATGGGGGCGGGCTGGCTCTCGATCGAGCTCGGCACGAAGGGACCGCTGCAGAGCCAGTGCACCGCGTGCGCCGCGTCGAACATGGCGATCGGCGACGCGATGGACACGATCAAGCTCGGCCGCGCCGACGTGATGTTCGCGGGCGGTAGCGAGGCGCCGATCACCGAGGTCGGCATCGCCGGCTTCGACGCGATGCGCGCGCTCTCGCGGCGCAACGACGATCCGACGCGTGCATCGCGTCCGTTCGACAATGCGCGCGACGGTCTCGTCATGGGCGAGGCGGCGGCGGTGATCGTGCTCGAGGAGCTCGAGCATGCGAAGGCGCGCGGCGCGCGGATCTATGCGGAGCTGATCGGCTACGGCGCGTCGTCGGACGCGGCGCACATGACGGAGCCCGACCCGACCGGTGAGTCGCCGGCGCGCGCGATGGCGATGGCGATCAGCGAAGCGGGCATTCAGCCGTCCGACATCGGCTACGTGAATGCGCATGCGACGTCGACACCGCTTGGCGACGCCGCGGAGACGCGCGTGATCAAGATCGCGTTCGGCGAGCATGCGAAGAACGGACTCGCGGTGTCGTCGACGAAGGGCGCGACCGGTCACTGCTTCGGCGCAGCGGGCGCGGTCGAGGCGGTGTTCACGACACTCGCCGTCGTCGACAAGAAGGCGCCGCCGACGATCAACTACGAGGAGCGCGATCCCGACTGCGACCTCGACTACGTGCCGAACGTCGCGCGCGACCTTCCCGACCTGAACGTCGCGATGTCGAACTCGTTCGGCTTCGGCGGGCACAACGCGTCGATCGTCGTCCGTTCCTGGGACGAGTAGGAATACGCCCGTCCGTGCGCGAACCAGTCGCGCATGGGCTCGAGCGTTGCCGTCCGCGACGACACCTACGGTGGAGTCATGCGGTTCGTCGAGGTCGGCGGGCGTCAAGTCGAGGTGCACGTTCGGCGCTCCAAGCGCGTGAAAGGCAACCGCATCGTCGTGCGGTTCGGTCTGGCGCCCGAGCTCGTCGTCCGCCCGCGCGCCAGCGACGCCGACATCGACGCAGCCCTCGCGCACTACCTCCCGTGGCTCGAGCGCCAGCTCGCGAACGCATCCGAGCCGAAGCTCGCGCTCGAGAAGCTCAACATCACCGAGGCGCAAGGCCGTCGCGAGGCACGTGCGCGCATCGAGCTGCTTGCGCAGTCGGAGGCCCTCGCGCTCGGCGTGCGCTACAAGCGGCTCTCGATCCGCGACCAGGTGAGCCGCTGGGGCTCGTGCTCGAGCGCCGGCTCGCTGTCGTTCAACTGGCGCCTCGTGCTCGCCCCGCACGATGTGCTCGACTACGTCGTCGTGCACGAGGTGTGCCATCTCGTCGAGCACAACCACGGCGCGGCGTTCTGGGCGCTCGTCGCGAAGCGGCGCCCGGAGTACCGCGACTCGAAGGACTGGCTCGACATGCACGGCTGGGAGATCCTCGCGTACCGCCCGCCGCTCGAGGTCGCTGCGTAGAGTGAGCGCGTGGAGCGTTGGGCGAGCTTTGACTGCTACGGCACGCTGATCGACTGGGACGGCGGCGTTCGGCGAGAGCTCGCGCGCGTCTTCGGCGAGGAAGCAGCGGGCGCGAAGCTCGGGGAGTACCACCGCATCGAGCCCGGCCTGCAGGAATCGGGCGAGCTGTCGTACCGCCAGGTGATGACCGAGGCGATGCGCATGCTCGGCGTGCCGGCGGGCGAGGAGCACGGGCTCGCGGAGTCGCTGCCTGCGTGGGGCCCGTTCCCGGAAGTCACCGAGACACTCGAGGAGCTACGCCGCCGCGGGTGGAAGCTCGCGATCCTGTCGAACACCGACGACGACCTGATCGCCGCATCGCAGGTTCAGCTCGGCATGGTGTTCGACGAGGTCGTCGTCGCGCAGGAGATCGGCTCGTACAAGCCGCGGCACAAGCACTGGGACGAGTTCTTCGCGCGCACCCGCGCGCCGCGCCACGGCCACGTGCACGTTGCCGCGTCGAGCTTCCACGACATCGCGCCGTGCAACGAGCTCGGCCTGCGCAGTGTGTGGATCAACCGCCTCGCGGAGACGTCGCAGCACGAGCCGACGCGCGAGCTTCCCGACCTCGTGGCGCTGCCGGAGACGCTCGATGAGCTCGTCCCCGCTTAGACCCGTCACCGAGGCGGACGCGGAAGCCGTCGCCGCGCTCTTCATGGAGGCGTTCGGCGACTGGCGCCCCACCGATGCCGAGGAGATCCGAACCTGGCTCCGTAACGAGGAGATCACGCCGGAGAACCTCCGGGTGCTCGAGATCGACGGGCACGTTGCGGGCTACGGAGACGTGTGGCTCGACGACGACGTCGAGCTCGACATGGCCGCCCCTGGTCACTGGGACGTGTTCCTCGACTGGGCGGAGCAGCGCGGGCGTGACGCGAGTCTCCGGCGTGTTCGCGCGTTCTTTCCCGAAGGCCATGAGCTCGAGGGAATCCTCGAGGAGCGCGGATACCGGTACTGGCGCTCCGCGTTCCAGATGCGGATCGACTTCGCAGAGCGGCCCGACGCGTCGCTACCGGACGGTTTCGAGCTGCGCCCGTATCGCGAAGAGGATGCCGAGCCGCTGCGCCTGGGGATCAACGAGGCGTTCACGAGCGATCCGTTCTTCCACGCCGTCTCACCGTCGAACTTCCGCGAGTTCTTCCTCAAGTCGCGTGGCTGCGACACCGGGCTCTGGCAGATCGCGTGGGCGGGTGACGAGCTCGCAGGCTGGGCGCTGGCGTTCCCGTGCCGGGGCAGCGACGACACGATCGGCTGGGTGGGCAACCTCGGCGTCCGGCCGCCGTTTCGCGGGCGCGGGCTCGGCAGCGCGCTGCTCGTCCAGGCGTTCGCCGCCCTCTACGACCGCGGCCTGCGGCAGGCTGGGCTCGGCGTCGACGCCGAGAACCCCACCGGCGCGGTCGGGCTCTACGAACGCGCAGGCATGCGACGCGTGCTGCGCCAGGACAACTGGGTCAAGGACGTATGAGCACGCTGCGCGCCAAGTGCCCGGACTGCCGGACGCTGACCGCGGTGGCGATGGGCGGCGACTACCAGTGCCACGCGTGCGGCCGGGAATTCGCAGCGGGGCTGGTGCGCGTCGCGGGCGAGCCGGCGCTCGACCTGCCGTGGCCGGAGGCCGCGGTGATCGAGGGAGAGCTGCCCGACCTGCCGAAGCGGCCGATCGTCGTCGGCGGCTCCCGGGAGCTGCACGAGGCGATCGCCGGGCGGATCCCCGGCTACGTGATCGTCGAGCCGGATGCTCGCGAAGAGGAGCTGGCGAAGCTGCCGCAGCCGCCCGGAGCGGGGTTCCCGGGCTTCACCGATGCCGGGCAGGTCGCCCGGCTCGGGCACGCGCTCGGGCTGTAACCGGAACGCGTCCGTCAGCGGTCTAAGCTTGTGCCCATGTCTGAGGCCCGGATCGACGTTCAGGTCGAGCACAAGCACGCGCCTCCGCCGCAGGACTCGAAGCACCCGAATACGTGCCCCAAGTGCGGGTCGCATTACCGGGACGACGAGCTCGCGCGCGCGCTCTGGGTGTGCGCGCAGTGCGGCCATCACTTCCCGATGCGCGCTCGCGCGCGGATCGAGTGGTACGCCGACGAGGGCTCGTTCTCCGAGGACGCCGTCGACGTGCGCTCCGACGACCCGCTGCACTTCTTCGACCTGCGGCCGTACGCCGAGCGCCTGTCGGAGGCCGAGCTGAACACCGGCCTCGGCGAGGCGATCGTCATCGGCCAGGCGTCGATGGACGGTCATCCGGTGCAGCTCGCGGTGATGGACTTCAAGTTCATGGGCGGCTCGATGGGCAGCGCCGTCGGCGAGAAGCTCGCGCGCGCGTGCGATCTCGCGATCGAGCGCTCGGTGCCGTTGATCGCAGTTCCCTCGTCGGGCGGCGCGCGCATGCAGGAGGGAATCCTCTCGCTGATGCAGCTGCCGAAGACGGTCGTCGCGGTCGAGGAGCTGCACGACGCGCACCTGCCGCTGTTCATGGTGATGACGCACCCGACGACGGCGGGCGTGCTCGCCTCGTTCGCGTCGCTCGGCGACGTGACGCTCGCGGAGCCCGGCGCGCTGATTGCGTTCACCGGCCCGCGCGTGGTCCAGCAGACGACGCGCGAGAAGCTTCCGGACGACTTCGGGCTCGCGGAGCAGAACCTCCGCTTCGGCCATCTCGACGCGATCGTGCCGCGGCCCGAGCAGCGCGACTATCTCCTGCGACTGTTGAGGTTG
>DASZBP010000326.1:0-3550 GCA_035943915.1 Gaiellaceae bacterium
TCGGCTCGTACGGCAGGGCAGGGACGTCGTCGACGAGCTTGCCGAGCTCGTCGAGGTAGACGTCGGGGAGCAGGTCAGGCCGCGAGGAGAGCAGCTGGCCGAGCTTCACGAACGTCGTGCCGAGCTCCTCGAGCCCCTCGCGGAGCCGGATCGCTCCCTCACGGGTCGCATCCTTGCTGCCCGCGACGCCGAGCTCGCGCAGCACACGCAGCAGATGGGAACGGCGTGCGACGAGCGTGAGCTCGACCGCACGGCGAAGCTTGCCGGACTCGGCCATGCGCCGCTTGTCTCCGCGTCGCCCACCTTGCAAACGACGCCCGCGGCTAGCGTGGTGGCGTGCGCGTCTTCCCCCTGCTCGTGACCGCGCTGCTCCTCGCCGGATGCGGCGGGGAAAGCGCCTCGGCCCCGAAGCCCAGCTTCCCGAAGCCGGCCCCGAGCACGTTCCGCGGCATCTCTGTCCCGGCGACGAAAGCGCCCGCGATCGCGCTGCACGACGACGCCGGCAAGCCCGTCAGCCTCGCGTCACAGCACGGCTGGACGCTCGTTACCTTCCTCTACACCCACTGCCCCGACGTCTGCCCGCTGATCGCGGCGAACCTCAACCGGGCGCTGCAGCAGGTGGACGACGTCAGCGTGCTCGCGGTCAGTGTCGACCCGAAGGGCGACACGCCCGCCGCGGTGCGGGCCTACGTGAAGCAGAAGCATCTCGTCCCGCGGTTCCACTACCTGCTCGGGACACTCGGACAGCTCCGGCCGATCTGGGCGCGCTACCACGTCGCCGCGCAGACGCCGGGTGGCGGCGTCGTCTCGCACGTCGCCTACACGGTGCTGATCGACCCGCACGGCAAGGAACGCCTGATCTACGACGCGCAGGTCAAGGCCGCGATGGTTGTGCACGACCTGCGCGTGCTCATGCACACCTAGAGCTCATGCCGCGGGTGCGCGCCGCGGACGCCTGCCGCAGCCGCGCGCACCGTCTCCGCCGGCTCGAGGCCGGCGCAGGCTCAGCTCGGGCCGTCCCAGAAGCCGAGGGGCATTCCGGCTTTCGCGGAGACCAGAGCCGAGGTCACGCTGACGACGAGCACGAGCACGCCACGCTTCCGGTACACCGAGACCAGCTTCGTTGCCACAGTTGCCACAGATTTCACCTCCTCCTAGAACCTGAAGTCCTGCAGTGCTTCGGCCGCGCGGCGGTACAGAGCGGCCGCCCGCGACTCGTTGCCACGCTGCGCCACGAGGTCGCCCTGTGCGACCCAGACAGCAGCCCGATGGGAAACGGAGGAGTACTTCGCGAACGTGTCGTCCGCCAGCGCGAGAGCGTCGCTCGCCTCGTCGAGGCGGCCCTGCTCGAGCAGCGCGCGCCCAAGCACGAGCTGCGCGTTGCCGATCTCGCCGAGCATGTCCTCGCGGTCGCCGATCAGGCGCAGCGCATACCGGGCCTGCTCCTCGGCCGTCGTGGGGTCGCCGGTGCGCAGATGGACCTGCGCGAGCGAGGACACGGCCGCCGCGGCGTCGTGGTCGTAGCCGACGTCGATCGCAGCGGCGAACGCCTGCTTCAGATGCGCGATCGCCTCGTCGGAGCGCCCGAGCAGGAACTCGAGCCCACCGAGGTTGTTGTGCAGGCGCCCGACCTCGCGCTGCTCGGCCAGCACCTCGTACTGCGCCTTCGCCTTCTCGGCGTACGTACGCGCCAGCACCCAGTGGCCGTCACGCTCGGCGAGCACCGACGCCTGGAAATACGCCTCGCCAAGCTTGCGCGTGTCGTGCAGCGCCTCCGCGAGCTCGAGCGCGCGCTCGACATCCTCGCGCGCCGCCTCGAAGTCGCGCTGCAGGCGGTAGCAGCGCGAGCGCCAGCCGAAGATGCCCGCGCGCAGCTCGTCGCACGGCAGGGCCGACCGCTCCGCGAGCGCGAGCGCCTCGCCGAAGAGGCCGACGGCCGTGGAGAAGCTCGACATGAGGCAGCGGCAGATGCCGATGCGGTACAGCACGTCGGCGCGGTCGAGATCGTTGAAGCGCTCGTCCTCGACGAGCGCGCGTGCCTGGTTCAGCAGCTCGAGCCCCGCGCGCGGCTCGCCGTGGTGCGCGAGCGCGATGCCTTCCCCGGCGAGCAGCCGGACGCGTAGCTCCGCCGAGCCCGTGGGGAGCACCGCCGCGTACGCGCCGCGGTACGCCTCGACCGCGTCCTCGTAGCGCCGCTCCTGCATGACCGCGTCGGCGCGCGCGAGCAGCGCCTCGGCGCGGGCGCGCTCGTCGGCGGAGACGCCGGCTGCGAGGTACCCCGCGTCGACGCCCAGCCGGGACGCGAGCCAGTCGACGGTCTCCTGCGTCGGGCGCGTCTTGCCGCGCTCGATCTGCGAGATGTACTCCTTGGAGAAGCGGTCGCCCGCGAGCTCGGACTGGGTCAGCCCCGCCGCAAAGCGCAGCTGGCGGAGCCGGTCGCCGATCGGGGAGGCCGGTAGCGACTGGGCGGCATGCGACTCGCGGACGGTGCGGGAAGCCATGCCAGGAAGCATGCCCGACACTTGACCAAACCGCAATCCTCTGAAAGCGACAGTCGCCGAAACGGGCATGGCTATGCGGTTTGGAGGGTGAAGCGGCCGGCTTTAAAATCACTTGACCGAGGTACTTGACAGACACTTGACCCGACCGTACAGTGGGGTCACCTTGCACCACGGCCTGACGCCAGGCTCAAGTGCAGGGGGAGCGCCAGAGGCGAAAACTCCGGAAGTCGTGCCTGGGCCGCAGAGTCACGATTATCGGAAGCGCCCAACCGGCGCCCCGCCTGAGCAAGAAAGCCCCGGGAGCCGCAGCCGGGGCTTTCTTCTTTGTATGGGCCCTGGTTACGACTCGCCGAGCATCCAGCGGCGCCGCTCGCGGCGCACACCGTGTAAGTCGTCGCCGACCAGGCCGCCGAGGCGGTTGTCGACGGTGGCGAGCATGCCGCCCGCGACGAAGATCCACGCCTCGGCGACGGGATCGCGGTCGGCGACGATCACGCCGGCCTCCTGCCCCTTCCGGATCACGTCGGCGAAGAAGTCGTGCACCTCGCGGATCTGCTTCCGCAGCGCCTTCGCGATCACCGGGTCCTCGGTGGCGACCGTCAGCGCCTGGATCCACAGGTCGACGAGTCGCACCCGCTCTTTCGACGCCATGTAGCGGTCGTGGATGCGGCCGAGGCAGCCCGAGGGGTCCTCGGCCATCGCCTCCTCCGCACCGCGTCGGAAGCGCTGCCACGTCTCGTCGAGGCACGCGAGATAGAGGTCGCGCTTCGACCCGAAGTGGCGGTAGAGGATCGGCTCGGAGATCCCGGCCGACCGTGCGATCTCGGCGGTCGTCGCGCCGCGGTAGCTCATGCGGCTGAAGACCTGGCATGCCTGCTCGAGCACCGCGGCGCGGCGTTCGACCGCCGGAAGTCGCTTGGTTGCTGCTGCGGTCAAGCAGCCTCCGCGACCTGCCCGTGCGCGGCTTGCTGACCGGCGTGCGTGCGGATCGCGAGCGTTGCCACGATCGCACCGGCGAGGGCGATGCCCGACGCGATGCGCAGGCTGTC
>DASZBP010000327.1:0-10770 GCA_035943915.1 Gaiellaceae bacterium
CGCCGATTGCTAGCGTCTGGATCCCGCAGTCGACGGGACACGTCCTTGCCGCGCGATCTCGCCCATCTCTCCGACGAAGCTGTTGTCGCCCTCGTCGCACGCTCCGAAGAGGTCGCTTTGGCTGAGTTGTATGACCGCTACGGCGCGGCCTCCTACTCGCTCGCCCGAAGGGTGCTGCGAGATCCGCAACTCGCTGAGGATGCTGTTCAGGAAGCGTTCGTTGGGGTTTGGCGTGGAGCCGCGCGCTTCGTTCCCGAACGCGCTAGCGTCGCGACCTGGCTGATGACCCTGGTGCATCGCCGAGCAATCGATCTGGTGCGCCGCGAAGAGCGTCGCCGCACGGAACCGCTTCCGGAAGCGTTCGCAGACAGTCGCTCCGACGGCGCCTCGGCAGCGGACGCTGTCTGGCGGCGCCTGGAGCGCGAGCAGGTTCAGGACGCCTTGGCCAAACTGCCCGATCAGCAGCGGGAGACATTGGAACTCGCCTACTACGGCGGCTTCAGTCAGAGCGAGCTGGCGGATCGACTCGGACGCCCGATTGGAACGATCAAAAGTCAGATGCATTCAGGACTTAGCCGGCTCCGTGAGCTGGTCGAGGCAGGGGCGGGGAAGGAGAAATCGTGGAAGACGATCTGATTCACGACCTCGCAGCCGCCTATGCCCTCGACGCGCTTACATCGAGTGAGGAGCGGAGCTTTGAAGTGCACTTGGCACTCTGTCGGCAATGCCAGGAGGACGTCGCAGCCTTCTCTGAGACAGCTGCCTCTCTAGCCTTTGCCGTCCCGCCGGCGGCGCCACCGACCGAGCTGCGCGAGCGAATCGTCGCGACGGCGCGGAGCGACCGCGCCGAGGTAGTCGAGCTGCGACCGCGATGGGCATATCCGGTAGCGGCATTCGCAGCTGTTGCCGCCTGCGCGGCGATCGGGTTGGGCATATGGGCCGAGACGCTTCACTCGAGGCTAGGAACGGCGACTTCGGCGATGCAGTCAGTCCCGTTGAACGGCGCGCGCGGATCCTTGATCGTCAGCGGCACGCACCAGGCGACGCTCGTCGTCTCGCTGCCTCATGCGCCGCAAGGAAAGACGTATGAGGCCTGGGTGATGCGCGCCGACTCGACGCAGTCCGCCGCCATCTTCTCTGGAACTTCGGCAACGACCACCGTGCAGCTGAAGCGAGCGGTTCCTGCCGGGGCCCAGGTCGGTGTGACCGTTGAGCCGGCCGGAGGGTCAGCGCAGCCGACCTCGAAGCCGGTTGTGCTTTCCCGCCGGGTCACCTAAGCCGGGAAATGGACGATGTCGCACTGGCGAGCGGAGCGCGCATGCGCTTTCGCGGCTCATCGACCGGAACCGTCGTCGTCGGTGTGAACGGCGGTCAGGGTGGTGAGGTCGAAGGGACGTGGAGCGCGTCGTTGGAGTGGCTGGTCGGTCGACTGGCACCGCGCTTTCCGCGGCTTGGCTTCGTGGAGGTGCGCTACCGCGTCAAGTCCTGGCGCCAGCTCGACCTCTGTATTGAGGATGCCCGCGCTGCCATCCGGGAAGCCGGCGGTTCGAGAACACTCTTACTCGGATTTTCGATGGGCGGCGCGGTGGCGATCGCTGCAGCCGACGAGCCAACTGTCGCTGGTGTTCTCGGACTTGCGCCGTGGATCCCCGATCGTCTGCCGGTCGCAACGCTGCGAGGTAAGCGGTTCGATGTGATTCACGGGTCGCTGGACGCCTACTTGCCGGGAATCCCCGGTGTCTCGCCACGGCTTTCCCGGCGGGGCTTCGAGCGCTCACTGGCCGCCGGTGCCAGCGGCTCTTACACGTTGATCCGGGGCGGTCTTCACGGGATCGCGCTGCGCCCACACTGGGGTCGCCCGCTGCCGCTTCCGCGAGCGCATTCCTGGTTGAACCATGTCGCTGCGCAGCTCGAAGCACTTCCTGCGCGGCTGGAAACACTTGGCTGAACCCTCTCTCTGCCCAGCTTGAGGGAGTTCGCAGATCAACCGGTGGACTCAACGGCGATATCCATGTTTCTCCGGCCATATCCGAAACGTGGATACACGTGGATACACGAACAACGAGGTGAGACGACGGCAACTCCGTGTGAACCAAGGAGCGCGCTTCGAACCTAGGCCGGTGATGTTGAGCAGCTGCGTTTGCGTTCCGTTTGAACAGTCAGCTCGTGCGCGACCGCGGTTCTCGCGCGGCGAGCCTGGTCTCGGCAACGGCAACAGCTGAGTGTCAGGTCACGCTTAGATGCGACGACGGTCGAGCTGCGCCTGGTTCGGGACTTTGACATCCCAGACAAGATGGAGTTTCTCGAGGCCGCGAATCACCCACCAGGACGGGTCGAACTGGTGGCGCTGCAAGCCGTGGCGCGCAGACGCCGGGAAGGCGTGATGGTTGTTGTGCCAGCCTTCGCCGAACACGAGCAGGGCGATAAGCCAGTTGTTGCGTGCTTCGTCACGGGAACGGAAGTCCTGACGACCGAACATGTGGCAGATCGAGTTCACAGCGAATGTTGCGTGCTGGTAGGCAAAGATCCGGACCAGTCCGCCCCAGAGCATCGCTTCGACGCCGCGCTGCCAGTTGCCGCCGATCGCGTAACCGATCAGAAACGGCAGTCCGAGCGTCGCGACCACCCATAGGAGATAGAGACGGTCGATGACTCTGATCATCCGATCTTCGTAAAGGTCGCGTCCGTATTCGCGACCCTGTTCCATCCCCATGTTGGTGAACATCCAGCCGACATGGGCGTGCACGAACCCCGCGATCGCACCCCAGGCGGTGTCGGGATGGCCGGCGTGAGGCGAGTGCGGATCGCCGTCGCGGTCGGAGAAGGCGTGGTGCTTGCGGTGGTCGGTCACCCACTGCGTCAGCGGCCCCTGCATCGTCATGCAGCCGAGAATGGCGAGTGTCGCCTTGACCGGCGCCTTTGCCTCGAAGCCGCGATGTGTGAAGTAGCGGTGGAAGCCGATCGTGGTGCCGAATGCGCAGAGCACATACATCGCGGCCATGATCGCCAGGTCGACCCAGTGGAAGGCGATGTTCCAGAGGATCCCCATCGCCGCCAGCAGTCCAAGGGGCGGCACGGCCACAGCGATCAGGGTCACGGCCTGGCTGATCCTGCTCGTCGAGGAGCGGACAGTCGCGATCGCGGTCGGTGCCGAGGACTCCAATGCGTTTTCGGACATCAACCGATATTCGACGGCCGGCGAATCTTGGTTGATGCGGGTTGCGGTCATCGGCTCAGGCGTGACAGGTCTCGGTGCGGCCTGTCTGTTGGCGCGCCGCCACGATATCCAGCTGTTTGAGCGGGACCAGCGTGCAGGAGGCCATGCCAACACGGTTCATCATCAGGGTTTGGCGCTCGACACCGGCTTCCTCGTTCACAACGAAAGAAACTACCCGCTGCTCTGCCGGCTGTTCGCTGAACTGGGAGTCGCGACCCAGGAGTCGGAGATGTCGTTCTCCGTCAGCTGCAATGGATGTGGCCTCGAATACTCAGGCCGCAGGCCGTTCGCCCAACCGCGCAACGCCGTCCGACCGCAGTTTCACAGGCTGCTCTGGGAGATCGGACGCTGGCTTCGCACAGCTCGGCAGACGCTCGATGCGGCCGACTACACCGGCCAGACACTCGCCGCCTATTTGGATGAGCAGCGCTACTCGCAGCGCTTCCGCGATCACTTCCTCGTGCCGCTAACAGCGGCGCTTTGGTCAACGCCACCGGGGCGAGCACTCGACTATCCGGCGGCCGCGGCGATTCGCTTCTTCGACAACCATGGAATGCTCGGCTTCAGGCGCTTCCGCTGGCGCACCGTGACCGGAGGCAGCTGCAGCTACGTAGGCGCACTGACCGACACCTTGAAGCCGCATCTTCATCTCGGCTGCGGCGTGCGCTCACTGCGTAGAGACGCAGATTGCGTCGAGCTGCGTTTGGACGACGGCGAGCTGCGGCGCTTCGACGCGGTCGTTGTCGCCACCCATGCCGATCAGGCTCTCGCTTTGCTTGAAGACCCGACCGATACCGAGCGGCGAGTCCTCGGTAGCTTCGAGTACACCGTCAATGAAACCGTGCTTCACACGGACTCGTCGCTACTTCCCCGTAGTCGAAGTGCGCGGGCATCCTGGAACTACCGCACCGGGGACGACGGCAAAGCCACGCTGACCTACTACTTGAACCGGCTGCAATCCCTCGACGGCGATCGCGACTTCTGCGTGACGCTGAATCAGCAGGTTGCTGACGAACACGTGCTCGCCCGCTTCCAATACGCGCATCCTCTTTTCACAACCGAGACACTCAGGGCGCAGACGGAGCTGGGACAGCTCGGGCGCGGACGGACGCTTTATGCTGGCGCCTACTTCGGGAACGGCTTCCACGAGGATGGGCTGGCCTCCGGCGTCGAGGCGGCGGCTCGTCTCGGAGTTCGCTGGTGAGATCGGCGCTCTACGCCGGGACGTTGATGCATGTGCGGCGCACCCCGGTGCGGAACGTGTTCCGCTACCCCGTCTCCTACTGGCTGTTCGACCTCGACGAGCTGACCGAGATCGAGCAGCGGGTCGCGCTGTTCTCGGTGAATCGGCGGAACGTTCTGACGCTTCGTGATGGCGATCACTTCGACGGGGCGCTCCCGTTGAAAGAGGCGGTGCTTCGCTTCGTCGACGATTCAACCGTTGAACGCGTGCTGATGCTGACACAGCCGCGCGTACTCGGTTACGTCTTCAACCCGGTCACCTTCTACTGGTGCTACCGGTCTGACGGAACGCTCGCCTGCATGGTGGCGGAGTTGAACAACACCTTTGGGGAGCGACTACCGGAGCTTCTTTCGGGGCCGGGTCTACGCTACAGCCAGCGCAAACGACTCCATGTCTCGCCATTCTTCGGCCTCGACCAGCAGTACGAATACGCGTTTTCAGAACCCACGACGCGGGTTTGGGCGCGTATTCACGTCCGCGATGCGGATGGCGCGACACCACTAACCGCCGTTCTCTACGGCCGACGTCACGAGCTGACCAATCCGACTGTGCTGCGCATGCTGGCGCGCTATCCGCTGATGCCGCTGCAAGTGATCGTCCTCATTCACTGGCAGGCATTGAAGCTGTGGCGCAAGCGGGTCCCGTTCCATCGAAAACCTCCGTTCGTGCCTGGTCAAGGGTCGATCGGATCGGTCAGTTGAGCGTCGCCGAACGGGGGTTGAGGGAGGAGCCGGAAGCGCCTCGTGTCTCTGCGCTCGACCGGATCACGGTCGCACTACTTGAGCGTGCCCTCACCTCGCTTTCCGGTGGGGCGCTCGAAGTGACGCTGCCCGACGGCAGCGTCCGCCGCTTCGGAGAGGGTGCGGCCGCCAGCATGAGGATCCGTGAGCTCGCTCTATTTCGAAGGCTTGCAACGCGCGGCGTGATCGGTCTCGGTGAGGGATACACAGCCGGCGAGTGGGAGAGCGACGATCTGGTTGGTCTCTTCGAGCTGCTTCTGCGAAACGCCGAGCGCGCGCGGCGAAGCCGGCCGGCGATTCTGCGACTGCTCGAACTGCGGCCAAGGCCGAACCGGCGAAACGGGCTGCTTCGTGCCCGTCGCAATATCGCCTACCACTACGACCTCGGAAACGATCTCTTCGAACTGATGCTCGACGAGACGATGACCTACTCGTGCGCCATCTTCACCGAGGCGGATGAAACGCTCGCCGACGCGCAGCGGCGTAAGTACCGGCGAGTCTGTGAGAAGCTGCAACTCCACTCCGGCGATCGTCTCCTCGAGATCGGGTGCGGCTGGGGCGGCTTCGCCCGCTTCGCCGCCGAGGAGTATGGCTGCGCAGTCACCGGGCTGACGATCTCATCACAGCAGGCGGCGCTCGCTCGGGAGCGCACGAATGGCTTGAAGGTTTTCATCCTTGAGGAGGACTACCGTCTGCACCGCGGCAGCTACACGAAGATCGCGTCGATTGAGATGCTGGAGGCGATCGGCGAGCGGCAGTTTGTCACCTACTTTTCGACTCTTGATCGACTGCTTGAAGAGGACGGGATTGCCTGCGTGCAAACAATCCTGATTCCCGACAACCGCTGGGAGCGCTACCGCAAGTCACCTGACTGGATCGAACGCTACGTCTTTCCAGGTTGTCTAATCCCGTCGCTCGGCGCCCTGACCCGAACAGCCACGGAAGGCTCTGAGCTGATCATTCGCGACGTCGATGAGATCGGGCCGCACTACGCGGAGACGTTGCGGCGTTGGCGCGAGAACTTCCACTCCCAGATTGGCTCAGTACGCGCGCTTGGCTATGACGCACGGTTTGAGCGCACCTGGGATTATTACCTGGCCTTCTGCGAGGCTGGCTTTCGCACGCGGGCACTTCGTGACGTTCAACTGACATTGACGCGGCCCTACAACGAGGAGCTATGAAGCTTTATCGCCTCCTCGAACGGACAGGATTCCGCCTCTGGGCTGCGCGGCTCTACCAGGTCGAGCTTGTCGGCGCCAATGCGATTCCCGTCTCAGGCCCGGTGATTCTGGTGGCGAACCATGAGTCGCTCTTCGATCCTTGGATCTTGGCGCTCGCGACTCGCCGTCCCGTCCGCTATATGGCCAAAGCCGAGCTGTGGCGCCATCGCCTTGTCGGTCGTGCAATGGAGTCGTTCGGGGCGTTCCCGATTCAGCGTGGCGCAGGTGACACTGCTGCGATCTCCCGCGCCGCGCAGCTACTTGGCGACGGTCAAGTGTTGGGCATCTTCCCGCAGGGCACGGCCAAGCGCCTAGCCCAGCGGCCGTTTCACCGCGGCGCAGCGCGCCTTGCGCTTTCAACAGGAGCACCAATAGTCCCGGTTTCGCTCACCGGCACACGCGGCATCCCGCGGCCCTGGCGGCGGCCGCGCGCCCGTGTCAGCGTCGGCGCGCCGATTCGTGTGCAGCAGGCACGGCCAACGGTTACGGCTTCGAAGAACCTGACCGCGCAGATCGAGGAGCGGATCAACGAGGCGGCACGTTGATCGACCATCGCTGGCAGCTTGGGCTGATCGGCTGGGCGGCCGCCGCGTCGTTGCTCGGGTTGCTCTATCTCCGTCAGCGCCGCACTCACGATGCAACAGCCGTCGACGCCGGTTGGGCGGTATCGCTCGCCGGTCTGGCTGTGCTCTACGCAGTGCTTGCGCCCGGTGCCGTCGGGCAGCGGGCACTGATCGCAACCGTCGCCGCAATCGAAAGCATGCGCATCGCCTTTCTGATTCTCGGAAGAGTCGGTGACGGCGAAGATCGCCGTTACCGTGATCTGCGCAGCCGCTGGCGTGAAGCCGGGCAGGAACAGACGCGCTTTGCCATCTTTTACCAAGCCCAAGCACTCCTCGCAGTTGGGTTCTCTGTTCCGTTCCTACTCGTCTGCTTCAATGGCGACAGTCACGTCGCAGTCGTCGAATGGGTTGGAGTCGCGCTCTGGATCGTGGCCTTTTCACTCGAGGCGATCGCCGACCATCAACTCGCCCGCTTCCGCAGCGAGAAGACCAACAAGGGCGAGGTGCTTCGTAGCGGCCTCTGGCGCTACTCGCGCCACCCCAACTACTTCTTCCAGACTCTGATCTGGCTGTCATACGCGTTGATCTCGCTCGCAGCGCCCTGGGGTTGGCTGGCTTTCTTCGCGACGGCGTTGATGCTTTATCTCATCCGTTTCGTCACCGGCGTTCCGCCGACCGAAGCTTCGTCGCTGCGTTCGCGTGGCGACGACTACCGTCGCTATCAGCGAGAGACTCCGATCTTCGTGCCATGGCTTCCGCGGTCGACAGACTGATCGAAAGCGACCGGTTGCCTGACACGCTTCTGCGTGCGGGTATCCGGCTCAACTGTGCGGCGCGGCTTCGCAGCGAGCGCCGTAAAGGCCCCGCCGCGACCGACCTGATCTTCGAGCGGTTACGCGAATCGCCGATCGCCGAGCAGACCGAACTGGCGAACATGCAGCACTACGAGCTGCCACCCGAGTTCTTTCAGCTGGTGTTGGGGTCGCGCCTGAAATACAGCTCATGTCTGTGGCCCTCCGGCGTCGCGACGCTCGCCGAGGCCGAGGAGGCGATGCTCGAACTGACCTGTGCGCGGGCCGGAGTTGAAGACGGCATGGAGCTACTCGACCTCGGCTGCGGCTGGGGATCGCTGACAGGCTGGCTCGCCGAGCGTTACCCAAACGCACGGATCCTCGCCGTCTCAAACTCAAGACTGCAGCATGACTTCATCACCGCGCAAAGGTATGCGAACGTCGACGTCCTCACGGCCGATGCCAACCTGCTGACACTCGACCGGCGCTTCGATCGGATCCTTTCCGTCGAGATGCTGGAACACATGCGTAACTACGAAGCGCTGTTTGCTCGCATCGCCTCCTGGCTCGCTCCGGAAGGGAGGTTCTTCTGTCACGTCTTCAGCCACGCCCGCTACGCATACCTCTACGAGCGAGGCTGGATGGCGAGGCGCTTCTTCACAGCCGGCACCATGCCCTCGCACGAGCTACTGCCACGTTTCCAGCGCGACCTGACACTCGAAGAGGAGTGGAAGGTCGGCGGTGAGCATTACGCGCGGACAGCCGAAGCATGGCTCGACAACATGGCCCGAAACCGCAGCGAGATCGAAGAGGTGCTTGAGGACGCCTACGGTATGGGCCGCGGGCGCGCCTGGTATGCGAACTGGCGCGCCTTCTTCCTCGCCTGCGCCGAACTATGGGGATACCGCGACGGATCCGAATGGCTCGTCTCCCACTACCGCTTCGCAGCGAAGTAGGTTTGCGACGGCGGGCGTGTATACGCGGCGCGCGGGCGGCGCGATGGTTCTCTTGCACAAGCTCTACGGCACGTGGCGCGTCACCGACATCGAAACGTCGTTCGTCGGCTGCGGAAAGGCGCCGAATCCGTCCGCGTCGATCTTGAGCTGAACTGCCCCGGCGGGAAGTAAAAAGCCAAGCCCTATGCGCGGTTCGTACGCCACCACATAGACAAGCAGTGCGCTGGGCCGTCCTAGGCCCGTCCCACGCCGCGCGAGTGGTCCGGATCTCCAGGTCTCCTCGTGCGGCTGTCAGAGGTGGAAGGCGGTTCGCATCGAGTTGGTGGCTGCGTCAGCGGCATGTCCAAGCAGGGGCAGGCCGAGCATCTGCTCGGTGGTCTTGAGCAAGGAGTAGTGGTCGAACAACGTGTTGCTCGCGGTGCCTGCGGGCGTGTACGGGCTGACGATGATCGCAGCGACGTGGCAGCTTTGATCCGCGGTGTTCGTCGCGCATGATTCACCTGCGGTGCCTCGGTTGCCTTCGTCCCAGGTGATGATCAGGACTGTGCTGCCGGATTGGTAGGCGGGGCTAGCCGTGATTTTCGGCACCCAGCTACTGAGCCAGGCGTCCCCAGTACTGAGCGAGCAGTTGTGCATGTCGTTGCAGAGGTCCGGGGTGACGAACGAGAAGGCAGGCAACGTGCCCTTGGCCAGGTCCTGGCTGAGGCTCCCCGACGTAAGTGTGCCGAGCGGGACATCGTTGGTCCTGCACGCGGCGGCGACCGACTTGTAATACGCGGCCGGATTGTGCTTCGGCGCATAGAGGTTCGTGTTGGACATCGAACAATTGCCCGGCATGCTCTCCTCATAGCCGCGCCAGCTGGTCAACTGGCTGAACAGGCTCGCCGACGAGTTGGGGCACTTGGCCGGCAAACAGTCTTTCGCCAGCCCTTGCGTCGAGCCCGAAGTAGCAGCGAGGTAATTGGGCAGCGACGGGTGCGTGACGTTGTGGTAATTCGTCGCGAGGCCGCAGCCGGGCACCAACGTTCCGTTCACGTACGGCGCGTTCTTGGCGACGGTGGAACCTGGCGGGCCGATGACCTGACCTTCGGAATGGTTCTCCATCCAGATCCAAATCACATGCGCGTACGTCGAGGGACTCGCAGACAGACCTCCGCACGTCTTGGACAAACTTGCGCGGGCCGCGACCGGGCCGACCGCTGTTGTACTGGCGACGACCGTAACGACAACGGCAATGGCTGCCGCCACCCCAGACAGTGCTCGACGCACGATCAAACCCCCTCGAATGGACCCACTCGACCTAGATCTGCTCGGAGCACCCAGGATCTATTTGCGAGGGATTGTCTCGCCTGCCGCACCCCCTCCGCGGCACCCGGAAGTCCAGCAGATGCCTAGACCTAGCCTTTGCGCGGCTCACGGATGAACTTCGATTATCTGCCGCGAAAAGCTAAGCCGCCAGCGAATGAACGGCGCTCCATCGAACAGGAACCGCTGCGCCACGTTCCGGAGCGACTCCTGATCTCCGACCGGGTGTGAGTCCGAGCGCATGGGACATTCGTGGTGTTTCACCGAGTGCCTGATTAGAACTGAGTGGCGGCTCAGCCTCGATTACTAGGCCGCGCCGTCGCCTCGAGTGCATGCGCCCGGCGTTCGGTATGAGACTGAGGACTTGAGGGCCGCCTCCAGCACGGCCACCCTGGTTCCGTCCCGGCTTCGACCCTCCTGTAGAAGGGGCTCACCCTCGCTGGAGTGATCACCCTCAACTCCTGGGTGCCTTTTCGCGCCACGCCGAAACCCCCAGCCGAGCCCCGGCGGCGATCGCTGCGAACGCCGCTTTGTCGCCGCTCACGCCGCGGGCCGCGCGGCCGTAGGGCAGGCCTCCAACGAGGCCTCCTCCGCCGCGGGCTTCGCGGCGGAGCGGAGTGGCAGCTAGATCGGCTGGGCGAGATCGTCCGCTAGCTTGCCTCGATCGACGCGAGCGAAGCGAACCAGCGCCGCTCGAAGAAGACGGACATCCAGATCGAGCTTTCGAACAGGATG
>DASZBP010000328.1:0-13778 GCA_035943915.1 Gaiellaceae bacterium
CGGCGGCCACGATCAACCAGTTCATGCAGTCGGTCGTCACGGGCGGCACCGGCGGCCAGGCGGCGATCCCTGGTATCAAGGTGGCAGGCAAGACGGGTACCGCAGAGACAGGGAAGAGCCGTGTCTACGACGCCTGGTTCATCTTCTTCGCCCCGGCCGACAACCCGCAGGTGGCCGGTGCCGTGCTACTGGAGAATCAGCTGAACGGGTTCGGCGGCGCGGTGGCCGCCCCGATCGCCAAGCAGATCATGCAGGCGATCCTGCCTGCCGCGTCGAAGCACTAACCCGGGTTCGTATGACCACGGATACGTTCATCGACCGCACCTTCGACAAGCGGTATGTCATTCGCCGCAAGCTCGGCTCGGGCGGGATGGCGGACGTCTATCTGGCCGAGGACCAGGAGCTCGGGCGCCGCGTTGCGCTCAAGCTGCTGAACGAACGGCACGCCGCCGACGACCAGTTCGTCGAGCGGTTCCGCCGCGAGGCGCAGAGCGCAGCGGGCCTGAACCACCCGAACATCGTGTCGATCTTCGACCGCGGCCGCGCGGAGGGCACCTACTACATCGCGATGGAGTACCTGGACGGGCGCACGCTCAAGGAGCTGCTCGTCCGCAACGGGCCGACGCCGATCCCGATCGCGATCGACTACGCGCGCCAGATCCTCGGCGCGCTCTCGTTCGCGCATCGCAACGGCATCGTCCACCGCGACATCAAGCCGCACAACATCATCGTCGGCCGCGACGGCCGCCTGAAAGTGACGGACTTCGGCATCGCGCGCTCCGGCGCATCGCAGATGACCGAGGCCGGCTCGATCGTCGGCACCGCGCAGTATCTCTCGCCCGAGCAGGCGCGCGGCGCGCCCGTCGACCAGCGCTCGGATCTGTACTCGCTCGGGATCGTCCTCTACGAGATGCTCACCGGAAAGGTCCCGTTCACCGGCGACACGCCGGTCGAGATCGCGATGAAGCACCTGTCGCAGGTGCCGGAGCCGCCGTCGAAGCTGCGCTCGCAGGTGCCGCACGACCTCGACGCGGTCGTCATGCGTGCGATCGCCAAGGACCCCGACCAGCGGTACGCGTCGGCCGAGGAGATGGAGGCCGACCTCGCGCGCGTCGCGCGCGGCGTCGCCGTGTCCCCGCAGACCGAGGAGGCGATGACGCAGGTGCTCTCGGGCGCCGGCGTCTCGACCGCGGCCACGATGGTCACGCGGCCGCGCAGCGTTGCGCCGCCGGCACCGCCCGTGTACCGCTCGCCGTCGCCGTACTACGCGTACGAGGAGCCTGCGCCGCGCCGTTCGCTGTGGCCGTGGCTGCTCGCGCTCGGCCTGATCATCGCCGGCGCGATCGGCGGCTGGTTCCTCTACACCAAGATCCAGAACCAGCTGAACAACAACACGCCGGTGGCGGTGCCCGACGTGCGGCTGCTGAACAAGCAGCTCGCGATCCAGAAGATCAGAGGCGCCGGCTTCAAGGTGCAGTTGCAACAGTCGTACGACGAGCACGTCGCGAAAGGTTCCGTAATCAACGAGAACCCGAGCCCGGGCGCGAAGATCGGCAAGGGCTCGAACGTGACGCTCACGATCTCGCAAGGAATCCCGAAGTCGACCGTGCCGGAGGTGCGCGGCCAGCAGCTGAACGACGCCGTGAAGGCGCTCAGCGCCGCGAACCTGCAGCCGAACATCGCGTACGTCTTCTCCGACAAACCTCAGAACACGGTCGTCGGCGAGAACCCGTCGGCGAAGAGCGTGGTGCAACAGGGCAGCGTCGTGCGGATCAACGTGTCGAAGGGCCTGCGGCCGGTGCCGGTGCCCGACGTCACCGGCCAGCCGTTCGCGAATGCCGCCTCCGCGCTGAAGGGCCAGGGCTTCGTCGTGACGCGCACAGACATCCAGTCGACGCAGCCGAAGGGCACCGTCATCTCGACCGACCCGGCGGCCGGCACCGACGTGCCGCACGGCTCGAAGATCACCGTGCAAGTGTCGAAGGGCCCGGGCACGACGCAGATCCCCGACGTCACCGGACAGAACCAGAGCGACGCGACGACGATCCTCAAGCAGGCCGGCTTCGCCGTCGCCGTCGTCTACCAGCCGACGAACGACCCGAGCACCGACGGCGTCGTCATGACGCAGGACCCGACGGGCGGCGTCAACGGCACGTCGGGCGAGACAGTAACGATCACCGTCGGCCAGCTGCAGCAGACGACAGACACGACGGCGACGACAACCACGTCGACGCCGTGACGCGCCGCATCGCCGTGGTGCTCGGCGGCCGCTCGAGCGAGCACGACGTGTCGCTCGCGTCCGCGCGCAGCGTCATCGACGCGCTGGAAACGTCGGGCAACGACGTCGTCACGGTCGCGATCGACCGCCAAGGCTCGTGGCAGCTCGACTCTGTTTCCAAAGTCAGCGGTCAGAAGGCGATCGAGGCCGAGTCTCGGCTGCCGGGCAAGGAGGTCGCGACGACGCTCGCAGACGTCGACGTCGTCTTCCCGGTGCTGCACGGCCCGTTCGGCGAGGACGGCACGGTGCAGGGGCTGCTCGAGCTGGCGGGCGTGCCCTACGTCGGCGCGGGCGTGCTCGCGTCCGCGCTGTGCATGGACAAGGACGTCTTCAAGTCGGTGATGCGGGACCACGACATCCCGGTCACGCCGAACATCACGCTGCGCGCCGGCGACGAGCCGCGCAACCCGTACGGCTATCCGTGCTTCATCAAGCCGGCGCGCCTCGGCTCGAGCGTCGGCATCACGAAGGCTCACGACGACGACGAGCTGCGCTCAGGTGTCGCGCTGGCCTTCGAGCACGACGAGAAGGTGCTGGTCGAGCAGCTCGTCGACGGCATCGAGGTGGAGATCGGCGTGCTCGGCAACCGCACCCCGACGGCGTCGCTCCCCGGCGAGATCGTCGTGACGCACAACGAGTGGTACGACTACGAGGCGAAGTACGACGAGGGCGAGATGGATCTCGTCGTCCCCGCGCGCATCACACCGGAGCAGATCGAGCGCGCACAGACACTTGCCGTGGAGGCATTCGTCGCGACGGACTGCGAAGGGATGGCGCGCGCCGACATGTTCGTGCGCAACGACGGCGAGGTTCTCGTCAACGAGCTGAACACGATCCCTGGATTCACCTCGACGAGCGTGTACGCGCGGCTGTTCGAAGCGTCCGGCGTTCCGTATGCCGAGCTCCTCCAGCGCCTCGCGGATCTCGCCGTCGAGCGCTTCGAGCGCCGCGGCAACCTCAAGTACTAGATCAGCCAGCGGCCGTGCGCTTGCACGGTCTCGCCGTCGAGCTCGATGCGGCCTGCGGCGAGATCCTTGACGAGGTCCCAGTGCAGCGCGCTCAGGTTCGAGCCGCCGCACTCCTCGAAGCCCTGGCCGAGGGCGAGGTGGCACGTGCCGGCGACCTTCTCGTCGAACCATTGCTGGCGCACATGCTTCGGGATGCCCTCGTTGCAGCCGATCCCGAGCTCGCCGAGGTTCCTCGCGCCCTCGTCCGTCTCGAGCGCCGCGAGCAGGAACTCCTCGCCGACGCGTGCCGACGCCTCGACGACTGCGCCGCGCTCGAAGCGCAGCCGGACGCCTTCGCAGCGGTGGCCGTGCAGCGCGGTCGCGTACTCCGAGAACTCGATCACGCCCTCCGCCGTTCCTTCGACCGGCGATGTGAAGAACTCGCCGCCGGGCATGTTCACGTGCGCGTCGTCCACGACGAAAGTCCGCGCGGCGACCGACATGCGCACGTCGGTGCCAGGCGCGACGATCCGCACCTCGTCCGCGTGCTCGAATCGCTCCGCGAAGCGGCGCATGCGCTCGCCTTCGGCGTCCCAGTCGCGCAGGCACGCGTCGAAGAACACGTCCGTGTACTCCGCGAGCGAGATGCCGGCATCTCCCGCAAGCGCCTCGGTCGGAAACGGGCACGACACCCAGGGCTTGCCGGCGACGACGTCGCGCATCACGCCTCCCGCGCGGCGGAGCGCCATGCGCCGGTCGGGAGCAAGCGAGGAGCCGGCGGCGATCGCCTCCGGCGCGAACACGATGACGCGCGCGTCGAGCTCCTCCGTCGAACGCGTCATCGCGCTCGGCAGCTGCTCGAGCGCCTCGGTTGGTGCGTGCTCCGCCCACTCCGTCGCGAACGGGAAGACGTCGAGGTCGACGGTCCCGAGACGGACGATCGGATACGCGCCGTGCCGTCCGAGCTCCGCTGCGAGCGCGGCGACGAGCGGGCGGGCGAGCGGCGTCGTCGAGATCGCAACCTGCCAGCCGGGCTGCACCCCGAGCGAGCGCTCGACCAGGAGCCGCGCGAGCTGTTCGACGCGCGCGCTCAGGAGCCGCTGGTCGCGGTGACGTCGTTCACGAGCGCCGACTGCCGTCCCGGCGGCAGCTGCGTGATCCAGATGACGTAGTACTGGTGGTCGGCGGACGCGTTCAGCCGGAATACCTGCCGGCCCTTCACGGTCGTGCTCGCCGACACCGGCGTGAACGGCCCCGTCGGCGAGTCACCGGCCTCGATCGTCGCCTGGAAGCCGGGGGTCGCGGTCGCGAGCCCGAGGTTGGTGAGTTTCACGGCCGACGGTGCGCGGAGCACGAGCCCGACGCCCTGCTTGCCGAGCGACGCGAGGCTCGACCGGTAGTGCTCGGTCTCCCAGTACGTCGACGGCTTGCTGTCGGTCGCGTTCGCGACCTCGCCGTTGTTCTCGTGGCCGTCGCCCTGCGGGTCGTACGCGGTCACACCCATGAGGTGCACGAGCGATCCGCCGCCGGACGTGACGCTCGGCGCGCCCGAAGGGTGACCGCTGTGCCGGTGCAGCGCCCAGTAGCCGATGCCGGCGCCGATCGCGATCAGCACGAGCACCGCGAGCACGATCGGCCACGGCGACGCGCCGCGGCGGGGCGCGCGGAACTGCGCGGGCGCCGGGACGGCGTGCGTTGCCGTCGACAGCTCGGCCATGCACGCGTCGAGCTCGCGGCAGAGGTCCGCCATCGAAGCGAAGCGGTCCGACGGGCTCTTGGCCATCGCGCGCTGCACGGCTGCCTCGACGCGCGGCGACACGTCCGGCCGCTTGTCGCGGATCGGCGGCGGCTCCTCGTTGATGTGGCGCATCGCAACCGCGACGAAGCTCTCGCCGGGGAACGGCACCTCGCCGGTCAGCAGCTCGTACATCACGACGCCGAGCGAGTAGATGTCCGTCTGCTCGTCGACGTTCTGTCCCTGCGCCTGCTCGGGCGCGATGTAGTCGGACGTGCCGAGCACCGTCCCCGTCTGCGTCATGCCGTGCTGCACGTCGAGCGAACGCGCGATGCCGAAGTCCGTGACCTTCGCCGACCCCTCGCCGTTCAGCAGCACGTTCTGCGGCTTCACGTCCCGATGGACGAGGCCCTGCTGGTGCGCGAACGACAGCGCCTGCGCAATCTGCTTCGCGAGCTCGAGCGCCGTCCTGACCGGCGCCGGCCCGCGCCGCTGGATCAGCTGCTTGAGGTTCTCGCCGTCGATGTACTCGAAGACGATGAACTGGCGGCCGTCGTGCTCGCCGCGGTCGATGACCGTGACGACGTTCGGATGCGCGAGCGAGGCCACCGACCGCGCCTCGCGGCGGAAGCGCTCCACGTACTCCGGGTCCTCGCCGTAGTGCTGGTGCATGACCTTGAGCGCGACCTTGCGGTCGAGCAACCGGTCGTTTGCCCGGTAGACGCTCGACATGCCGCCGGCGCCCACGAGCTCCTCGACCTCGTACCGGTCCGCCAGCACTTCTCCGACCATCGCGGGGGAGGGTACCCCGGTCGTCAGGCTCTAAGCACGGCTGACAACGCCTCGTCCCAGACATCGAGCGCTTCCTCGAGCTCGGCGTCGGAGATGACGAGGGGCACCAGCACGCGAATGCAGTTCAGGCGGACGCCTGCCTTGAGCAGGAGCAGCCCGCGACCGAAGGCCTCGTCGACCACACGGGAGGCCGTTTCCGGGTCGTCGAGCTCGATCGCGAGCATCGCCCCGAGGCCGCGGATGTCCAGGATCTCGGCGGGCCAGCGGCCGCGCCAGGACTCCATCCGCTCGCGGATCGTGTCGCCGACCGCGTTCGCCCGAGCGACGAGCCCTTCCTCTTCCATCACGTCGAGGACGGCGAGGGCAGCTGCCTGCGCGACCGGGTTGCCGACATACGTGCCGCCGACACCGCCGTCCGCCGGTGCGTCCATGACCTCCGCCTTGCCGATCACGCCGGAGAGCGGAAGGCCGCCGGCGATCGACTTGGCGATCGTCATCAGGTCGGGCTCGACGTCGTAGTGCTCGATTGCGAACATGCGGCCCGTCCGCGCAAACCCGGTCTGAACCTCGTCGCAAACCATCGCGATGCCGTGCTCGTCGCACAGCTCGCGCACGCCGCGAACGAACTCCGGCGTCGCGGGGATGAACCCGCCTTCGCCCTGCACCGGCTCGAACACGATTGCCGCGACGTCCTCGGCCGGGACGAGCGTCTTGAACGCCTGCCGCAGCGCGGCGACGTCGTTGAACGGGACGCGGTAGACCTCGGGCGCGAACGGGCCGAGACCCGCCTTGTACGGGTGCGTCTTCGAGGTCATCGCGACGGCGAGCGCGGTCCGGCCGTGGAACGCGCCTTCGAAGGCGATGACCGCAGACCGGCCCGTCCAGGCGCGTGCGAATTTGACCGCGTTCTCGACCGCCTCGGCGCCCGAGTTGAAGAACGCCGCCTTTGCGGGGCCCTTGAACGGCGCGAGGGCGACGAGGCGCTCGGCGAGCGCGGCGTAGACCTCGTACGGGACGACCGTGAAATCGGTGTGGGCGAAGCGCTCGAGCTGCTCCTGCGCTGCCTGGATGACCTGCGGATGGCCGTGGCCGACGTTCAGGCAGCCGACGCCGCCTGTGAAGTCCAGGAACGTGTTGCCGTCGACGTCCGTGAGCGTCGCGCCGCGGCCTTCGGCGGCCGCGATCGGGAACGTGATCGACAGCGGCCGGGCGACGCTCGCTGCGAGGCGCTCGAGCACTTCGGCGGAGCGGGGACCTGGAAGCTCGGTGGTGATGCGGATCGCGCGAGTCGCAGCCATGGGTCGAATGTAGCGCAGCGCCGGGCGGGTTGCATATGTGCATGCCGGGCATGCACCACCCGTCCGGGGGATGACAACAGTATGCGGACTTCCGTAGCATCTCTCGGCCCCCTACCGCGCGTTCATCGACCCGCTGCGGTTCGCAAAGCGCGAGAAGATCCGGCTCGTCGCGGTTGCCACGAGCCTGGGCGGGAAGACCGCGGTGTCAAAGATCGCGACGTTCACACCGCGTCCCTAGCTACTTTCCGATCCGACGTGGACACGACGACATACAACCCCGAGAGAACGTGGTGGTCCCAGGAGGGCCACGGCGATGACATGCTCGTCGCGTACTTCAGCATGGAGTTCGGCGTCTCGGCAGGTCTCCCGATCTACTCCGGCGGCCTCGGCGTCCTCGCCGGCGACCACCTGAAGGCGGCAGCCGATCTGGGACTGCCGTTGGTCGGCGTCGGCCTCTTCTACCGCGGCGGCTACTTCACGCAGGGCGTCAGCGGCGAGGGCCGGCAGACGGAGAAGTACCAGGAGCTCGACCCGGCGTCGCTTGGGCTCACGCGCGAGAACGCGACGGTGGAGGTCGACCTCGCGGGCGAGACGGTGTCTGCGACGGTCTGGCGCCACGACGTCGGGTCGGTGCCGCTCTACCTGCTGGACGTGCCGTGGGTGACGGACGCGCTCTACGCCGGCGATCGCCAGCACCGGATCAGGCAGGAGCTGCTGCTCGGCGCGGGCGGGATCCGCGCGCTGCGTGCTCTCGGTCTCGAGCCGACCGTCTACCACGTCAACGAAGGGCATTCCGCGTTTCTCGCGATCGAGCGGCTGCGCGAGCTGGTCGCGCAGGGCTGGTCGCGCGACGACGCGATGGAGCACATCCGGCAGACAACCGTCTTCACGACGCACACGCCCGTGCCGGCGGGGAACGAGGTCTTCGACCCGCAGCTCGTCACGCGCTACGTGGGCGAGCTCGCACAGTCCGCAGGCCTGTCGAACGACGAACTGCTCGCGCTCGGCTATAGCGAGGAGGGCGGCGGCTTCGGCCTGACGCCGCTCGCGCTCCGGCTGTCGCACTACGCCAACGGCGTGTCGGAGCTGCACGGCCAGGTCGCGCGCGACATGTGGGGATCGCTCGGCGAGCGCATCGAGCACGTCACGAACGGCGTGCATCTCGGCACGTGGCTCGCGCCCGAGCTCGAGGAGCTGCTGACCGCGTCCGGTGTGAACCCGTCGGCACCGCCGGCGTGGGGCAACTGGGAGGCAGCGGAGCAGCTCGACGGCCAGGCGCTGTGGCGGGTGCACGAGAGGAGGAAGTGCCGCCTCGCGGAGCGCACGCATCTCGACCCGGAGCGTTTGACGATCGGCTTCGCGCGACGCTTCGCGACGTACAAGCGCGCGGGTCTCGTGTTCAGCGAGCTCGAGCGCCTACTGCGGCTGCCGGTGACGATCGTCGTCGCGGGCAAGGCGCATCCGCAGGACCAGCCGGGCAAGGACGTCATGCAGCAGATCGTCCAGCTCTCGCACAGCTCGGCCGACGGGCACGTCGTGTTCCTCGAGGACTACAACATGGACCTCGCCGCCGAGATCGTCGCCGGCGTCGACATCTGGCTGAACACGCCGCGCCGTCCGCACGAGGCGTCCGGCACGAGCGGGATGAAGGCCGCGGTCAACGGCGTCCTCAACTTCTCGGTGCTCGACGGCTGGTGGGCGGAGGCATACGACCCGGCGTTCGGCTGGGCGATCGACGGCCTGTCAGACGAGGAGGACACCGAGCAGCTCTATCGCGTGCTCGAACAGGAGATCCTCCCCGCCTGGGCAGACCGCGACCGCTGGATCGAGATGATGAAAGCCTCGATCGCCCGGCTGTCGCCGGTCTTCTCGATGCAGCGTGCGGTGATCGAGTACACGGAGCGCTATTACCGCTCCGCGACCCGGTCGGCGCGGCGCTAGGCGACCGGCTGCTTCTCGCCAAGATGCGGCCAGCGTCTAGCGGCGCCGACCACATCGGATAGGCCAGATCTTCAAGACTGCGTCTGGGCGGGCTGCGCAAGTCGTTCGATCAGCTCGCGCACGTTCGCGAGGTCCTGCTGCAACCGCTGCTCGGTGTGCTGCAGGTGCTCCAGCATCTGCTCGCGGTTCGGGACCCCGTGGCGCCGACGGCGGCCGTGATGGTGATGTCCTCTACACATGGATACGCTCACCTCCTTTCGTGATCTCTCGGAAATAGTTATCTCTCGGTAACTTTTATCATATGACACGCGATCCGCAACTGACCGAGCTGCGCAGCCTGCTGCGAAGGGTGGTGCGTGGGCTCCGCCGGCGCCACCACTCGCTCGGCGTGGAGGCGCGGCTCGGCCCGCGTCACCTGGCGGTCCTCGCCCTGGTTGCAGGCGACCCGGGGCGGACGGTCGGGGAGATCGCGGCCGGACTCGGGCTGTCGCTGCCCGCCGCGAGCCGTCTCACCCGCGACCTCGAGGACGCCGCTCTCGTCCGGCGGCGCGAGGACTCCGAGGACCGGCGCCGCACCGTCGTCGACCTCGACGCGGCACAGGCCCGGAAGGTGCACACGTGGATCGAGGAGCGCGACCAGCCGCTCGCCTCCGCCCTGCACACGCTGAGCCCGACCGAGCGCGTTGGGTTCCTGAAGGGGTTGGCCGCACTGGCGGACGCGCTGATGGAAGAATCAGCCCATGGTTCTGTCGGACCGCACCATCACGCGCCTCATCGGCGAAGGCCGCATCGGCATAGACCCCTATGACGACGCACTGCTCCAGCCGTCGAGCGTCGACGTGCGCGTGGACCGCTACTTCCGCGTCTTCCGCAACCACGAGCACCCGTTCATCGACGTCAAGCTCCCGCAGGAGAACCTGACCGAGCAGGTGGAGATCGAGGGCGACGAGCCCTTCATCCTCCACCCCGGCGAGTTCGTGCTCGGCTCGACGCTCGAGCGCATCTCACTCGCCGACGATTTGGTCGCGCGGCTCGAGGGCAAATCCTCGCTCGGTCGCCTTGGACTGCTCATCCACTCCACCGCAGGCTTCATCGATCCCGGCTGGGACGGGCACGTGACGCTCGAGCTGTCGAACGTCGCGAACCTGCCGATCACGATCTACCACGGGATGAAGATCGGCCAGATCTCGTTCATGCAGATGAGCGAGCCGGCCGACGTACCGTACGGCAGCTCGAGCCTCGGCTCGAAGTACAAGGGCCAGCGCGGCCCGACGCCGTCCCGCTACTGGCAGAACTTCCAGTCATGAAGGTCCTCGTCACCGGCGCCACGGGATTCATCGGCCCGAAGGTCGTGCATGCGCTCCGCGCGCACGATCGCGGCGTGCGCGTCCTCGTGCGGCGGCCGGATCGCGCGTCGCGCCTCGCGGGCTGGGGCGCGGAAGTCGTCGCGGGCGATGTCACCGATCCGGCGAGCCTCGAGGCCGCCGTCGACGGCTGCACGCACGTCGTTCACCTCGTCGCGATCATCCAGGGGCGTTCGCTCGACTTCGAGCGCGTGATGACGCAGGGCACGAAGAGCCTCGTCAAAGCCGCGCGCTCCGCGGGTGTCGAGCGGTTCGTGCTGATGAGCGCGCTCGGCACGAGCGAGACGACGCGCAGCACGGTTCCCTACTACGGCGCGAAATGGGAGATGGAGCAGGCGGTGAAGGAGTCCGGCATCGAGTATGTGATCTTCCGGCCGAGCTTCGTGTTCGGCGGCGACGGCGGCGCGCTGCCGACGTTCGTCAAACAGGTGCGCTACTCGCCGGTCGTCACCGTCATCGGCAGCGGCCTCCAGAAGTCGCAGCCGATCTGGGTCGACGACGTCGCCGAGTACTTCGCCCGCGCGGTCGACCAGCCCCAGGCGGCGAACCGCACGTTCGAGCTCGGCGGCCCGGACATCGTCGACTGGAACGAGCTGTACCTCGAGATCGCAAAGACCCTCGGTAAGCGCCGCCGCCTCGCGCACGTCCCACTCGGGATGGCGCGCGCGGGTGCGCGGCTCGCGCAGAACGTCCCTGGCTCGCCGCTGACCGCCGACCAGGTCGAGATGCTGGCGGGACCTGACAACGTGGTCTCGAACAACGATGCCGTCGACGTCTTCCAACTCCCGCTCGTCCCGCTCCACGAGCAGCTCCGCCGCGCAGCCTGAGCGCAAGCTCTCGCTGCTTCTGCTGCTCGTCGCGGCGAACCAGCGAATGGCACAGCTGGTGCAGCGTGAGCTCGCAGCCGACGGCGTCGACTCCAGCCACTATGCGACGCTCAGCCTGATCGGCGCGTTCGGCCCGCTGCGCCTGACCGAGATCGCGTCGGAGCTCGGGATGCCGCTGACGACATCCTCCGACGTGGTGCGCCGGCTCGAGAGCCAGAAGCTCGTCCTGCGGCGGCCGAACCCCGACGACGGGCGGTCATTCCTGTTCGAGCTGTCCGCGCGCGGCGACCGCGAATGGCGACGTGGGTGGGGCGGGCTGCAGCGGATTCAGGAGCATTTGCACGGCGCGGTCGACGAAGACGACACGCGTCGCGTGCTGGTCGAGCTCAGCGCAGCGTTCGAAGCGGCGATGCAGGATGGCGATCACACCTAGCATTTAGTCCGACTTCGGACTATAACCTCGGGGATGCGTTTCCTCGCTGCCCTCGCCGCCGCCGCGGTTGCCGCGATTCCGCAGCTCGTCGCGAAGATCAAAGTCTCACCGCTCGCGCAACCGTGCGCGGCGGCTGCGGGCGGGAAGTGGATCTGGGTCGCAGAGTACGGGCAGCCGAAGCTGCTGAAGATCGACCCGCGCACGAACAAGGTGCGCAGCACCTCGGTGATCGGCGGCGGCGCGTGCGGGCTCGGCTACGGCGCCGGCTCGATGTGGGTCGAAGACACCAGCGCGAACACCGTCAGCCGCGTCTCGGTAACGACGGGCAAGCGCATCAAGGCGATCCCGGTCGGGGCCACGCCGTACGACGCGACATTCGCATTCGGCTCTGCGTGGGCGACTGCGCACAACGGCGGCGAGGTCGACCGCATCGACCCCGCGAAGAACAGGGTCGTCGCACGAGTCAAGGTGCTCGGCCCGACAGGCGTGGTGTCCGCATTCGGCTCGATCTGGGCGGGCGCCTTCCAGAGCGTCATCCGCATCGATCCCGCGACGAACAAGATCGTCGCGACCATTCCCGACGCCGGCGGCTGGACGGCGGCGTCGGCGGACGCGGTCTGGATCACGACACCGGACAACAAGCTTCTGCGGATCGACCCGACGACGAACCAGGTCGCCGCGACGATCACGCTGCCCGGCACTGCGGGCGACCCCGACGTGATCGACGGCAAGGTCTGGGTGCCGATCATCTTGAAGAACGACGTAGTGGTCATCGATCCCGCGACCAACACGATCGTGCAGACCGTGAAGACGGGAGCGGGGCCGTTCGTCGTGACGCAGATCGCGGGGCAGGCCTGGGTGCCCAGCTGGAAGGGCACCGACATTCGCCGCTTCAAGCCCTAGGGGGAAAAGAAGAGAGGCCCCAATGGGGGCCCCTCATTCCGGTTACCAGCTTGGACTTCGTAGAGGCGTTTCCGGCCGATTAAGGCGGCGCGTCACGCGAGTCCCCCACGCTGGCTAGGCGATTCCCCGTCAGGTCCCGGGGACACACCTCTACGAGCTGGTACCTCCACTGCCCGTACTTGAAGTCTCCAACGCCGGACCACCTCCTTTCCGCGGTTAATCCAACGATAGCGCATGGGTACGATGGCGAGGGGTCGTGAGAACGAAAGGCATCATCGCGGCGATGGTGGTCGCGCTTCTGGCGTGCGCCTTCGCCCCTGACGGGTTGGCCGGCGCGCAGTCTGCGAAGGACTGCCGGGCGGCGCGCGCGATCTTCTACGCCCCGACCGACTGGCTCCGCCTGGCGACGACGCTCGCGCAGAACGCGTCGCCGTGCGCGCAGTACTACGTCACCGTCCCACCCCTCACCGGGGACAAGACACAGCCCCGCACGAAGCAGGCCGCGCTGATCCGCGGCCTCGGCCCGAACATCCACCCGGTCGACGAGATCAGCTTCGCCGGCTGGAGCCGCTGGGTCGCGAGCAACAAGTCGGACTGGTTCACCGCCGGCGTGACCGCGCGGCAGCGGATGGTCCTCGCCGGCTACGACCCGTCGCTGGGCGACACCTGGGCGATGAACGAGACGTCGACCGCAGTGCGCAAGGGCACCGGAGTCGCGCGGCAGAACCTCGAGGAGTTCCTGCGCGGGCTCGAGGACGGCGGAGGCAACCCGCTGAAGGGCATCGTCTTCGCGATCGGCCAGAACCAGGGCGGCGACCAGAGCACGTACAAGGCGACGATGGAGGCGTGGCTCCAGGACGCGACGTTCTGGAACACGGTCTCGCAGTACGTCTCCGACTGGATGCAGGAGACTTACGGTGACGTGCGCACGTACGCGGTCGCCGGCACGAACGCGCAGCAGCGGCGCGATCAGCTCGTCCAGTTCCTCGGTCATCCGCTCGCGCTCGCCAGCGCGGGCAGCGACCTCACGGCCGCGGCGCGCGCGTTCCTCGTGAACGCGTACGGTCCGCTCGGCAACGCCGCGTGGGCGTGGTCGTCGTCGTACGGCTGGACGTCGGTGCCCTACGACCAGATGGAGGACTTCGTCTCGGCGCAGGTGTATGCGCTGCGGTCGTTCGACGCCTCGGCGCAGCTGCCGATCGACCGCTTCGGATTCGCGTGGACGCCGAGCAACACGCTCGGCCTCTCTGGCAACGACTT